>RGGX01000049.1 GCA_010024485.1 Actinomycetota bacterium
GACGAGGCGACCGCCTTCGCCGACGAACTCAAGTACATCCTCGTGACGCAGCGCGCGGCCTTCAATAGCCCGGTCTGGTTCAACATCGGTGTCCCTGGCGTGCGTCAGCAGGCGAGCGCCTGCTTCATCCTCTCCGTCGACGACACCATGAACTCGATCCTCAACTGGTACCGCGAGGAGGGCGTCATCTTCAAGGGTGGCTCCGGATCGGGTGTCAACCTCTCCAAGATCCGCTCGAGCGCCGAACTGCTCGAGGGCGGCGGCACCGCCTCCGGCCCGGTCAGCTTCATGCGCGGAGCCGACGCGTCCGCCGGCACCATCAAGTCGGGCGGCAAGACCCGTCGCGCCGCCAAGATGGTCATGCTCAACGTCGACCACCCCGACGTCGAGGAGTTCGTCTGGTGCAAGGTCAAGGAGGAGCGCAAGGCCCGCGTGCTGCGCGATGCCGGTTTCGACATGGACCTCGACGGCGCCGACTCGTTCTCGATCCAGTACCAGAACGCCAACAACTCGGTCCGCGTGTCCGACGAGTTCATGCAGGCCGTCGTCGAAGACGCCGACTGGGCTCTGCGGGCGGTCACCGACGGCTCGGTCATCAAGACGATGCGCGCTCGCGACCTGTGGCGTCAGATGGCCCAGGCCTCCTGGGAGTGCGCCGACCCGGGCCTGCAGTTCGACACCACGATCAACCGCTGGCACACCGCGGCCAACACCGATCGCATCAACGGCTCGAACCCCTGCTCGGAATACATGCACATCGACAACTCGGCCTGCAACCTGGCGTCGATCAACCTCCTCAAGTACCTCGACACCGACGGCACCTTCGACGTCGACGCCTACCGGCACACCGTCGAGGTGGTGTTCACCGCTCAGGAGATCCTCGTCGGGCGGGCCGACTACCCGACGGAGATGATCGGCGAGAACAGCCGCAAGTTCCGTCAGCTTGGTCTCGGCTACGCCAACCTCGGCGCCCTGCTCATGGCCCTCGGCTACGCCTACGACTCGCCCGAGGGTCGGGCGTGGGCCGCAGCGCTCACCTCGCTGATGACGGGGCACGCCTACGCGACCAGCGCCCGTACCTCAGCCCGTCTCGGACCCTTCGAGGGTTTCGAGGAGAACGCCGAGCACATGCTCCGGGTGCTCGGCATGCACCGTGACGCCGCCTACGCGATCGAGGGCGACGACGTGGTCCCGGGTGATCTGCTGGGGGCCGGCCAGCAGGCCTGGGAGGCCGCGGTCCGCGACGGCAACGCTCACGGCATTCGCAACAGTCAGGCATCGGTCCTTGCGCCGACCGGCACGATCGGTCTGATGATGGACTGCGACACGACCGGCATTGAGCCCGACCTCGGTCTGGTGAAGATGAAGAAGCTGGTCGGCGGCGGCACCATGTCGATCGTCAACCAGACGATTCCCCGCGCCCTCGCGCGCTTGGGCTACGACGACCAGCAGGTCGAGGACATCACCGCCTACATCGACGAGAACAAGTCGATCCTCGGCGCTCCGCACCTCGCGGCTGAGCACGTCCCGGTGTTCGCCTGCTCCATGGGTGACAACACCATCCACTACGAGGGTCACGTCCGCATGATGGGCGCGGTGCAGCCGTTCCTGTCGGGAGCGATCTCTAAGACGGTGAACATGCCCGAGGAGGCCACCGTCGAGGACGTCGAGGCGCTGCATCAGCTCTCCTGGGAGCTCGGCCTGAAGGCTGTCGCGATCTACCGCGACAACTGCAAGGTCGCCCAGCCCCTCTCCACCGCCAAGAAGGAGAGCGACGACGACGATGACGCCGTCGAGGCCGCTGGAGAGATGGCTGCCCAGGTCATCGAGAAGGCGGCGCAGCGCGCGGTCCGCCAGAAGTTGCCGCGCACCCGTACCTCCAAGACCTTCGAGTTCCGCGTCGCCGACTGCAAGGGCTTCGCCACGGTCGGTGAGTACGAGCACGGTCAGCCGGGCGAGATCTTCCTGACGGTCTCCAAGCAGGGCTCCACCCTCGCGGGGATCATGGACGCCTTCGCGAAGTCGATCAGCTACGGCCTCCAGTACGGGGTGCCGATCCGCGCCTACGTCGAGGCCTTCGTCAACATGAAGTTCGAGCCGGCCGGTATGACCGACGACCCGGATGTCCGGTTCGCCGGGTCGATCATGGATTACCTGTTCCGTCGTCTCGCCCTCGAGTACATGACCTACGACGAGCGCGCTGAACTCGGCATCTTCACTGTGGCGGAGCGCACCCAGCCCACCCTTCCCGGGGTTGAGGAGTCGGTGATCGAGACGTCGACTGGCAGCGAGGTGGTCGCCGATCCGAAGAGCGTTCCCTCGGCCGCCGATCTCGTCGCCGGCCTCGAGGCGGGCACCATCGAGCCGACCGTGGAGGACAACACGCCGGCCCGTGGGGCCATCCGCCCCGTCGACGCTCCCATGTGCATGCAGTGCGGTGTCCACATGGTTCGCGCCGGTTCCTGCCACGCCTGTCCGTCCTGCGGGAGCACCTCAGGCTGCAGCTGACCGCGATAGCGCGGTGAGCGTCCCGGCCTGACCGGGTTCTCGACAGGGGGAGGTTCCGACCTCCCCCTGTCGGCTGTTCGGGCGCTGGGCCCCTCAGGGCCCGGTGGTCGAGTGGATAGCCGCGGCGGGCCAGTTGGCCGGATGAACGTTCTCGGCCCGGCCCGCAGGCGCGATCGGAACACCACAGGTAGCATGTGAAGCGTGCCTAACACCGAGGTGATCGCCGCCTCATCCGATACCGCCACACCTTCGGGCGGTCGGCTGATCGTCGACGGCGTCGGTGTGTCCTTCGGATCGCTCGATGTCCTCTCGGACATCTCCATCGACGTCGCTCCGGGCGAGATCGTCGCCCTGCTCGGGCCGAGTGGATGCGGGAAGACCACCCTGCTGCGTTCCGTCGCTGGGTTGGAGCACATCGACCGCGGCACGATCTCGGTGAACGGTCGTCTGGTGGCTGGTCGCTCCCAGCACGAGCGACCCGAGCGACGTCGCGTCGGCATGGTCTTCCAGGACTGGGCGCTCTTCCCGCACCTCAGCGTCGCCGACAACGTCGCCTACGGCCTCGCCCGTGAGGAGCGCCGGAGCGGTCGGGTCGAATCCTCGCTCGAGATGGTCGGACTGGCCGGTGCCGGCGATCGGATGCCGTCCACGCTGTCGGGGGGACAGCAACAGCGCGTCGCCCTCGCTCGCGCTCTCGCGCCTCGGCCGTCGGTGCTGCTCCTCGACGAGCCGTTCTCCAACCTCGACACCGGACTGCGGGTGCAGGTGCGCGCCGAGGTGCACCGGCTCCTGACCGGCCTCGGGATCACCGCGGTCTTCGTCACCCACGATCAGGAGGAGGCCTTCGTGCTCGGTGACCGGGTCGCGGTCATGCGCGACGGCGCGCTCGAGCAGTTCGGCACCCCAGCGGAGCTCTACGAGGAGCCCGCCTCCGCGTGGATCGCCTCCTTCGTCGGGGACGCGAACTTCATCCCTGGACACGGTTCCGGAGCCACCGCCGAGACCGCGCTCGGGGCCGTGCCCCTGTCGCGTCCGACCCATGGGCGTGTCGATGTGCTGGTCCGGCCCGAGCATCTGCGCGTCGCGGCGGCCGAGGGAGCCGGCAATGGCACGGTGTCCAACATCGAGTACTTCGGCCATGACCACATGATCCGGGTGGACCTGGTCGACGGCACCAGGGTTGCCTGTCGCGCGCCGGGATGGCCGGCGGTGGAGCGTGGTCAGACGGTGACCGTCGGCTGCGACGGCTCGGCGTCCGCGGCCTTCGAGACCGCCTGATCGCGCCGCGTCGCGCGGAGCTCACTCCGGGCGAGCAGAAACGCCATCGGCACCGATGAGAGCGCGACGAGGGTGAGCGCCGGGCCGGCCGATCGACCGAGGAATCCCTCGCTGGTGGCATTCCAGACCCGGGTCGACAGGGTTCCGAAGCCGGTGGGGGAGAGCAGCAGGGTTGCGGGAAGCTCCTTCATGGCGGTGAGGAACACCAGTCCCGCTCCGGCGGTGAGGCCGGGTCGCAGCAGCGGGAGCATGACCCGGCGGAAGGTCTCGCGGCGCGACGCGCCGAGGAGTAGGGAGGCCTCTTCGACGCTTGGGGTCACCTGCACGACCGAGGAGCGAACCGCGCCGATCGCCTGTGGGAGGAAGAGCACGACGTACGCGAAGACGAGCATCGCGAGGGTCTGGTAGGCGACGGGCACCACCGCCGCGCCGAAGAAGACGAGGGCGAGGGCCACGACGATGCCGGGGAGGGCGTAGCCGGACCAGGAGAGTCCCTCGACCATGCGCGCCAGACGTCCCGGCGCCCGGCGAGCGAGGAGCACCACCGGCACGGCGGCGGCCGTGGTCGCGGCGGCGGCCGCGAGCGACACCCCGAGACTGTTCAGCACCAGGTCGATCCCCGGCCACACGGGCTCGTCGATGCGCATCCCCCGCACGAGCCAGAAGCCGATCACGGCGAGTGGCACCGCAAGCGAGAGCGTGACCAACAGGGTGAGGCCGGCGAGCGCCGGGGCGCGCCACCGACCGAGGGCGACCGGGGCGGCGCGGCGCGCGCCGCCTCCGTGGAGTCGGTGGACGGACTCCCCGCGGCGGAGGCGTTGCTCCCCGCGCAGCACCGCGATGGTCAAGATGACGAGCATCAGCCCGAGCACGGCGGCTGCTCCCCGGTCGAGAGCCCCCCGGTACTGGACGTAGATCGCCCGGGTGAACGTGTCGTAGCGCAGCATGGTGACCGCGCCGAAGTCGCTCAGGGTGTAGAGCGCCACCAGCAGCGCGCCCCCGGTGATCGCGGGGCGCAACTGCGGTATCACGACCCGGACGAAGGTGTGGACCGGTGTTCGGCCGAGCACGCGGCTCGCCTCCTCGAGACCGGGGTCGAGTCGCGACCAGGCGGCACGCACCGTGAGGAGTACGTATGGGTAGGAGAACAGCGTGAGCACCGACCAGGCGCCCCAGAACCCGTAGAGCGACGGAATCGACTCGTCGCCGAGGACCTCGGCCACCATCCCCCGCGGGCCGAGGGCGCCGATGACGGTCCAAGCTCCGACGTAGGTCGGCACGGCGAGCGGGAGCGCGGTCACCACCGTCCAGAAACGCCGCCCGGGGAGGTCCGATCGCACGGTCAGCCAGGCCACCGGCATGGAGATGGCCACCGCGGTGAGCGTGACGGCGACGGCGAGGATGAGCGTCGACCAGAGCAGTTCGAGCGACCGCGCTGATGTGGCGACCTCGAGGGCGGAGGACCACCCGTACTCGCTCGTCCGCCAGACCAGATAGCCGAACGGCAGCGCGGCGGCGAGGGCGACGCAGACGGCGAGGACGCGGAGCGTCAGGTTCTCGCGCGGACGTGACACGGCGCCGGAGCGTAGGGGGCGCTCAGAGCGCCCCCACCTCGATCAGGAGGTCGACGGTGCCCTCGAGGTCGGCCAGTCGGTTGAGATCGAAGGCAGGAAGGGTGAGAGAGTCGAGTCGCGGCAGGTCGGACCAGGGTTCAACGCCATCCACCACGGGCAGCTCGTAGTTGGTCTCGGCGAAGTAGCGCTGCGACTCGTCCGAGAGCAGGCACCGTACGACCTCGGTCGCCGCCTCGACGTCGTCGGTGGTGGCGAGGACACCGGCTCCGGCCACGTTGACGAGCGCACCGGGGTCGCCATCGGAGTAGAAGCGGTTGGCGACGGGGTACCCGGGGTCCTCGGCCAGGAACCGGTATAGGTAGTAGTGGTTGACGAAACCGATGGCCACCTCGCCGGCGGCGACCGCCTCGATCACGTTGGTGTTCTTGGCGAAGGGGACCGGCCGATTCGCCATGATCCCCTCGAGCCAGGAGCGGGTGGCCTCCTCGCCGAGGAGTCCTCGGAGCGCGGTCACATGGTCCTGGAACGAGGCGTTCGTCGGCGCCCAGCCGATTCGGTCGGCCCACTCGGGATCGGTGTAGTCGGCGAAGGAGTCGGGCAGGTCGGAGGCATCGAGGAGATCGGTGTTGTAGACGACGGTTCGGGCCCGACCGGTCACCCCGACCCAGTCGGCCTGGGGGGAGATCAGATGGTCGTCGCCGACGAGGTCGAGCGTCGCCGAGTCGAGGGTGGCGAGACCGTCGTCGGCGGAGAGCAACCCGAGGAAGCCGGCTCCCTGGGAGTAGTAGACATCGGCGGGGCTGTTGTCCCCCTCCTCCTGGATGAGCAGGAGCATCTCGGCGGAGTCGCCGTAGCGGACCACGATGTCGAGGCCGGTGGAGGCAGCGCAGGCGTCGACGACCGGTTGGACGAGGTCTTCCCCGCGACCGGAGTAGAGGGTGACCGAGTCGTCGCCACCGCACGAGCTGAGGGCGAGGGCGCTGAATCCGATGAGGCTGCTGAGTGCGCGGGAGGGGGTCATGAAGGAATCCTTTTTGACACGTGTTAGGTATGCCTAACAATAGGCTGGTCGCCGTCAACTCGCAAGTGACATCGGTCTCCTCTCGGTGTGACGATGGGGGACAAGGCGCGAGCACGGGTTGGAAGCGGGCGCCAGAGATGGAAACCTGTCACCGTGGCTGATCGCGCGACGAACATCTCCCGACTCCGAGACGGGCTCTTCGATGTGCTCGTCGTGGGAGGCGGGATCAACGGCGCCGTGTCGGCGGCCTCACTCGCCGGGCGCGGCGCCTCGGTCGCGCTGATCGACCGCAGCGACTTCGGGTCCTTCACCTCTCAGGAGTCGTCCAACCTCGTGTGGGGCGGCTTCAAGTACCTCGAGAACTACGAGCTTCCCCTGGTGTTCAACCTGTGCCGAAGCCGCAACCGACTCATGAAGTCCTACCCGGACAACATCCGCGAGATCTCCTTCCTCGCCGCCCTCGACCGCAGCGCGCCGTATCGCCCCTGGTTCGCCGGTCTCGGCGCCCTCGGGTACTGGATCATCGGCCAGTTCGGTACCCGACCCCCGAAGGTGTTCTCCGCCGAGTCGCTCGCCGAGGCCGAGCCGGCGATCGACGTCTCAACGGCCCGGGGTGGCATCGAGTACCAGGACGCCTACCTGATCGACAACGACTCGCGTTTCGTCTTCTCCTTCGTTCGCTCGGCCTTCGAGGCCGGGGCGGTGGCGGCCAACTACGTCGAGTTGGTCTCCGCCGAGCGGCTCGCCGACCGGTGGGTCGCGACACTGCGCGACGTCGAGACCGGCGAGGAGTTCTCCACCTCCGCGCGGGTGATCGTGAACGCGGCCGGTCCCTTCGTCGACGAGTTGAACACCTCGTGGGGCACCGAGACCGACCATCGGATCGTCTTCTCGAAGGGGATCCATCTCGTCGTGCCGCGGCTCACCAGGGGTCGCCACGACCGGGTCCTCGCCTTCTTCGACGATACGCAGCGACTCTTCTACGTCATCCCGATGGGGCGTCGGTCGGTCATCGGCACCACCGACACCAGGGTCGATGATCCCCACACCGCGGTCACCGACGAGGACCGCGACTTCCTCATCGGTCAGATCAACGCCCGCATGGACCTCGAACGTCCGCTCACCGCCGATGACGTCATCGCGGAGCGCTCCGGGGTGCGTCCACTGGTGGTGACGCGACCCAAGGGTGGTGAGGATGAGGCCTGGCGCAAGGCCGACTGGACCTCGCTCAGCCGCAAGCACGAGATCGAGCGCGACGACGAGCGCCAGGTGGTCACCGTGTTCGGGGGCAAGCTCACCGACTGCCTCAACGTCGGGGCCGAGGTCGCCGACGAGGTCGAGCAACTCGGCGTCCCGCTCGAGCGCGACCTCCACAACTGGTACGGCGAGCCGGCCCGGGCCAGCCGCGATGAGTTCTTCCGTCAGGCCAAGTTGATGAAGCTCGACGCGATGCGCTCCAAGCCCGACACCGAGCCGCTCTCCGATCGCCTGTGGCGTCGCTACGGTCGTCGGGCCTTCGAGATGCTCGAGGCGATCCGCGACGACCCCACCATGGCGACCGACGTGATGGACTCCGCCGACTACCTCCGAGTCGAGCTGCACAACGCTGCCGAGCACGAGATGATCGTCCGCCTCGACGACTTCATGCGTCGACGCTCCAAGATCGATCTCGTGGTGCCTGACGCCGACATCGTCGACAATCCCGGGTTGCGGGAGGTCGCGCAGATCCTCTTCGGTGATGACGCCGACCGGCGGCTCGAGCAGTACCTGGCCGAGCGTCGCGCGGTCGGCGCGGACCGCTCCGCTCCGATCACCTCCTGACGGCCCCCGCGGGCCTACGGTTCGCCCGTGGGACAACTCTCCGGGCGCGCCTCAGTCGCCGTCGCCCTGTTCGCCGTGGCCCTCGGCACCAACGTCGCCACACCGCTCCTGCTCATCTACGAGGGGCGCCTCGGACTCAGCACCTGGACACTGACGGCGCTGTTCGCGGTCTATCCGATCGGCCTCGCTCCGGCGCTGGTCTTCTCCGGCCCGGCCTCGGATGTGCTCGGGCGTCGCGCGGTGATGGCACCCGGGGTGTTGCTGTCGGGTGTCGCCTCGGTGGTGCTCCTGCTCGGTCGTGACTCTCTGGCGATGCTCTACCTCGGCCGCTTCCTGCTCGGGGTGGTGT
>RGGX01000050.1 GCA_010024485.1 Actinomycetota bacterium
CTCCGCCGCGCCCTCCTCGACCCGGGCACCGTGTTCGACACGATCGCAACCCTGCCGACCCCGGTCGCGCGCTCCTGCCACGCCCTCACCCACACCACGATCTCCCCGAACGTCGCCCACGGCGGACAGAAGACGAACGTCATTCCCGACGCCGTCGACATCGAAGTCGACATCCGCACGGTGCCCGGCACCACCAAGGCCGACGTCGACGCGATGCTCACCGAGGCACTCGGCGACCTCGCCGCCCACGTCGAGATCACCGACCTACAGGTCGGCGACGCCACCGAATCCCCCATGGGCAACGAACTGTGGGACTCGATCACCAAGAACACCCAGGTCGCCTACCCGGGAGCCTCCATCGTGCCCGGTCTCATCGTCGGAGGAACCGACGCCCGCTTCTACCGACATCGCGGACGGGTCGCCTACGGCGCCGGTCTGTTCTCTCCGAGCATGGACTTCTCCACCTTCTCGAACCGCTTCCACGGTCACGACGAGCGCATCGACGTGGACAGCCTCGCTCTGGCGACCGACTTCTGGGTCAACATCGCCACCGACATCTGCGGCTGAGGCGGTCAGGGCCTCCAGTCGACCCGATCGACGTCGCCGTAGAGGCGCTCGATCTCGTAGAAACCGCGGATCTCCTCCAAGAACACGTGGATCACCACGTCGCCGTAGTCGAGGAGCACCCACTCCTGCTCGCGAACCCCCTCAGATCGCACCGGTGACTGCCCGAGTCGTTCCCGACACTGGGTCTCCACCTCCTCGATCACCCGACGGACCAACCGGCGGTTCGAGGCCCCGGCGATCACGAAGTAGTCGGCGACATCGAGCACCGAGCCGACGCTGAGCACCACAACGTCGCTGGCCTGCTCCTGATCGGCCACCCGGGCCGCCTCGAGAGCGAGAGCCCGCGCCTCGTCACTCATCGCCGGCACCCCCGACGGGCTCCTCGCCGGGGGTCTCGAACACCGAGCCGACGAGGCGGGCCTCGACGTCGGCGTCCAGGTCGTCGAGGAACGACAACCCGAGCACCACCTGCACATCGATCCCATCGATACGGCTCTCAGCGAGCCGAACCTCGACGGTTCCGAACAGGAGAGCGAACGACTGCGCCGCTATCTCGATCTGGTCGTCGTCGGAGACGAACACCTTGGTCACCTGAGGGGCGAGTCCCGCCGAGGTCGCCGACACCGACAACACGTTGCCGGACGCCGCCCGGATCCGATCGACCGCGAGCAACGCGATGTCGGCGCCCGACACGGGCACCCCATCGACCACCACCCCGAAGAGGTCATCGGAGGCGAACACCGACTCGAGCCGGAATGTCGCGCCCGACAGCGGAGCACCCACGCGCGCCGGCGCGATCTGCGCGAACACCATCACCACCTCGGACGGATCGTGGAACACCACCTCGACCTCGCGAGGATTCCGTTCCGGGTCCACCGGGGCGTGGGCGACCGCGCGATGGGACACCCGATCGGAGAAGAGTCGCTCCACGAACTCATCGAGCGTGGACGGCATGGTCGAGGCCGACAACTCACCGGGGTTGAAGCGCCCCTGCAGGGCCTCGAGACCGGTGTCGACACCCGTGGCTATCGAATCCCACACCTGGGTACGGACATCGATCAGATCGGTCTCGGTGACCGCGCCGGGATTGCGCGCCGCGAGGAGCCGGACGACGCGCTCCACGGAGAAACCCTGCTCGCCGGAGGGCCAGGCGGCATCGGTCGACGGATCGAAGACGGGCTCATCCAGGTCGATGAACAACTCGTTGAGCTCATCGAGGGGCGACATCACCTCCACGAGGCGATCCGCCGATACCACTTCGAAGAGGTCGAACCCGACGCCGGCCAGGGCCTCGACATCGAGGCGCAACAGCTCCTCCCCACCCTCCAACCAGGCATCATCGAGCGGGTAGACATCGAGGGCCTGATTGCCGGCGCTGTCGGCCACCGAGGCGAACGAGACGATCGAGCCGCCGGTTCCGTCGGGCGCCAGCACGAGCACCGCGGCCGTCGTCAGATGACCCTCGTCGCCGACGACCCCGACGAAGGCCGTGGCGGTGTGCGGCAGACGCAGTGTCGGACCATCGTCATAGACGACGACCTCGCGACCGAGCGTCGAGTCGGCGAGGGTGCGAGCGCCGACGAGGGTGAGCACGGCAGCGACGACGAGCAACACCACGATGATGCCGATCGCGGTCCATGTGTCGCGCCGCCTGCGATACGCGAGCGCCGTCACGATGTCACCTCGGCCGCGCCGTCCCGGTAGAGGTCGCGCTCCTCGATCACCCTCAGGGTGCCCGGCGGGATCAGATAGTCGAGCGGGCGTCCCTCGATGATGCGGGCGCGCAGATCAGTACTCGACACATCGAGATGCGGCACCTCGATACGCACCCATTCGGCCCCACCGGGCAATGGGGCCGGATCAGCCTCAGCACCGGGTCGGTCGACAACGACGACCGTCGACCGCTCCACGACCTCCTCGAAACGCTCCCAGGTAGCCAGTCCCGCCGCGGCGTCGGCGCCAACGACCGTGAACAACTCGGCCTCGGGATGCTCGCGCTGAAGGCCCGCGAGGGTGTCCGCCGTGTACGAGGGCCCTCCCGCGACGATCTCGTGGTCGCCGGCGACGAGCCCGGGAACATCGGCGACCGCCGCTCGGACCATGTCGAGGCGGTCCTCGGCGGCGCTGATCCGCCTCGAACCAGCCTTCTGCCACGGGATGTTCGCCACCATCAGGATGACCGTGTCGAGTTCGAGGCGGTCGCGCACGTCGATGGCTGAGACGAGATGCCCGATGTGCGGAGGGTCGAAGGTGCCGCCGAAGACCCCGATTCGGGGGTGCTGGGGGCCCGATTCCGACACAACCGACCACTCTAGAGCCGTCGGAGGCCACCGAGACGGCTACGACTCGTTCGCTCTTGACAGATGTGTTACAGTCGAAAGCCGGCTCATGAGGGGTGTCACGCCGCTCAACGGGCCGAGCGTTACAACAAGAACCCCCACACCGCTGAAAGGTGGCTCCGAACGAGTCCGACCCGGAGGCGGGAACAAGCCTCCGGCCCCCGCTGTTAGTGGGAAGTCGGAAGAAATATTCAAGAAAACCCCCCGAGAAGCCGATGAAGACAACCGGCCGGCCACGGCCGCTCGACATCGGCGCCTCACCCCCAGACAGAACCGGATACCACCATGAATGACTCCATCGGCCTCTACCTGAACGACATCGGCAAGGTCCCGCTCCTCACCGCGGAGGACGAGCGCGAGCTCTCCCGCCAGATCGAGGAGGGTCGCGAGGCGCAGGCCGAGCTCGACAACGGCAAGCGCTCGGTCGCGCTCAAGCGCAAGGTGAAGCAGGCCGAGCAGGCCAAGGACCGGTTCATCCGTTCCAACCTGCGCCTCGTCGTCTCGATCGCCCGCCGCTACCCGCTCCCCCAGGGCATGGACCTCCTCGACCTCATCCAGGAGGGCAACCTCGGACTCGAGCACGCCGTCGACAAGTTCGACCCCTCGACCAGGCCAACGCCGAGCTGCACCGCCTGACCACCCCGGTCAGCCTCGACAAGACCGTCGGCGACGACGGTGACGCCACCCTGGGTGACCTCATGGCCAACGGCGACCCGACCCCCGAGGACGCGGTCATGGTGGGCGTCGAGAGCGACCTGCTCAACGACCTCCTCCACACCCTGGAGCCCCGCGCCCGCTACGCCGTCGAGGCCCGCTTCGGCCTGCTCGACGGAGAGCGCAAGAGCTTCCGCGAGGTCGGCGAGAGCCTCGGTGTCACCGCTGAGGCGGCCCGCCGTCTCGTGAGCCGCGCGGTCGCCGGACTCCGCGACGACGCCGAGGACATCCTCAGCGTCTGACCGACGCCGGCGGCGACGCCGACACCAACTCCGCGACGGGCGGCCGGGCAACCGGCCGCCCGTTCCGCGTCCCGGGCGACCATTCGAAGCGCACCGATAGCATCGCCCACATGCCGAATCAGTGGTCGCCGTCGTCGTGGCGCGCACACCCGATCAAGCAGCAACCCACCTGGCCCGACGAGGGCGAGTACGACGCCGCCCTCAAGCAGATCGCGTCGATGCCCCCGCTGGTGTTCGCCGGCGAGGCGCGCTCGCTGCAGTCGGCCCTCGCCCGGGTCGCCGCCGGCAACGCCTTCCTGCTCCAAGCCGGAGACTGCGCCGAGAGCTTCGACGACTTCTCTGCTGACAACATCCGGGAGAAGCTCCGCGTCATCCTCCAGATGGCGATCGTCCTCACCTACTCGATGGGCGTGCCCGTGGTGAAGGTCGGCCGCATGGCCGGACAGTTCGCCAAGCCCCGATCCGCCGACACCGAGCGCGTCGGCGATCTCGACATCGCGTCGTTCCGAGGGCACATCGTCAACGACGCCGCCCCCACCGAGGCCGCCCGCATCCCCGATCCGGAGCGTCTCGTCCGCGCCTACCACCAGTCGTCGTCGACACTCAACCTGGTGCGCGCCTTCACCAAGGGCGGTTTCGCCGCCCTCGACCGCGTGCACGCCTGGAACCAGGAGTTCGTCGCCACCAGTCCCCAGGGCCAGCGTTACGACCGACTCGGTGTCGAGATCGACCGCGCCCTCCGCTTCATGGCGGCCATCGGCATGGACACCGAGAGCAACTCCAGTCTGCGCGAGGTCGACGTGTGGACCAGCCACGAGGCCCTGCTCCTCGGCTACGAGGAGGCCCTCACCCGCCGCGACTCGACCACCGGCAACTGGTACGACTGCTCGGCCCACATGCTCTGGATCGGCGAGCGCACCCGCGACCTCGACAGCGCCCACGTCGAGTTCCTGAGCGGCGTCGGCAACCCGATCGGCTGCAAGGTCGGACCCTCGATGACCGGCGAGGAACTGATCGCGCTCTGCGAGCGACTGAACCCCGCCATGATCCCCGGCCGCCTCACCCTGATCTCGCGCATGGGCGCCGATCAGGTCGAGGACCGCCTCCGCCCACTGCTCCGCGCCGTTCGCGAGTCGGGCCACCCGGTGGTGTGGGCCTGCGACCCGATGCACGGCAACACCTACACCGCCGAGAACGGCCGCAAGACCCGCCACTTCGAATCGGTCGTCAACGAGATCGAGGGATTTGTACGCGCCCACCGCGCGGAGGGCACCTGGCCAGGCGGCATCCATGTGGAACTGACCGGTGAGGACGTCACCGAGTGCCTCGGTGGGGGCGACGACGTGTCCGACCTCGACCACCGCTACGAGACGGTGTGCGATCCGCGCCTCAACGGCCGTCAGGGTCTCGAGTTGGCGTTCCGCACCGCCGAGCTGGTGCGCGGCGACGCCACCAACGACTGAGTCACGCCGTGGATCCGGCCGAGCTCGTCGACGACTGGCCGGCCGAGCGGGTCGCGGTCATCGCCGCCGACCGCGTCACCAGCACCGTCACCGAGATCGGTGACACCTCCGAGGTCTTCCGACTCGCATCGATCACCAAGGTGATGACCGCCCTCGCCGTGATGGTGGCGGTCGAGGAGGGCACCGTCGATCTCGACCGCGCGCTCGACGCCGACCTCGGCGCGCCCGCCGGGGTGACCGTGCGCATGCTGCTCGCCCACGCCGGCGGCTACCCCTTCGAATCGTCGCTCGGCACGATGAGCGAGCCACTGACCCGCCGGATCTACTCGAACAGCGGCATCGAGATGGTGGGCGACGCCCTCGCCAGATCAACCTCGATGAGCGCCGTCGACTACATCACCGATGCCGTGATGACCCCGCTCGCCATGACCTCGACGACCCTGTCCGGGTCGGTCGCCCACGGGGCGAGCGCGAGTGCCTCCGACGTGTCACGACTGCTCGACGAACTGCTCGAGCCGACCCTCGTGAGCCGCGCCACCATCGACGAGATGACGCGAATCCAGTACCCCGACCTCGCGGGTATCGTTCCCGGCGTGGGGCGTTTCGACCCGTGCCCATGGGGACTGGGCGTCGAGATCCGAGGGGTGAAGTCGCCCCACTGGATGGGCCGCGCCACCTCGCCGCGCACCTTCGGCCACTTCGGTGGAGCGGGAACGATGGCCTGGGTCGACCCCGAGTCGCGACGGACCCTCGTCGCGCTCACCGATCTCCCCTTCGACCAGTGGGGTGGCACCGCCGTCCGCCACTGGGGCACCCTGTCGGACCTCGTGAGCGGAGCGCGACCGGCGTGAACCCACCCTTCGTCCGCGGCGACCGGGTCCGATGGGACACGACCGGATCCGACGGCCTCCCCCTCACCCACTATGGGTTCATCGGTGGTCGCGTCGACGCCAGTGGACGGGTCGTCGTCATGTTGGACGGACACCTCAAGGGAGACACGGTCGTCCCGGCCGAACAACTCCAGGCGGTCAGCGTCCTGACCGTCGCCATGCACTTCGACGACGAGACCCTCCTCGATGACCCGAGCCTGCGCCAGGGACTCGTCGGACTGTGGGCGGCCGAGGCCGAACGGGCCGGACTCGTGCTCGAAGACCTCGAGACCCTCGGGACCGGGGTGGTCGACACCGCCGGTGCCGGATTCGCTCTCGCCGAGTTCTGGGCCGGGGGCCAGCCCTACGTCGTGAGAGCCCTTCCCGGATCCGAGGGTGTGTGCGTCAGGGCGGATCTGCCGCGCCGCTGGGAGTTCAGCTGAGGCTCAGGAGAGCCGCTCGATCACCATCGCCATCCCCTGGCCGCCACCCACGCACATGGTCTCGAGACCGAACTGCTTGTCGGAGGCCTGGAGACCGTGGATCAGCGTGGTCATGATGCGCGCTCCGGTCATACCGAAGGGGTGACCGAGGGCGATCGAGCCGCCGTTGACGTTCAACTTCTCCCACGGGATGCCGAGGTGCTTCGCCGACGGGATGACCTGGGCGGCGAAGGCCTCGTTGATCTCCACCAGGTCGATGTCATCGATGGACATGTCGGCCCGGGCGAGCGCCTGACGACTGGCCTCGATCGGACCGAGACCCATGATCTCGGGGTTGAGCGCCGACACACCCGAGGACACGATGCGCGCCAACGGGGTGAGGCCGAGCTCGGAGGCCAGGCGGTCGCTCATGACCATGACCGCGGCCGCCCCGTCGTTCAGCGGGCAGGCGTTGCCGGCGGTGATCTCGCCGTCGGGACGGAACACCGGCTTCAGGCCGGAGAGACCCTCGGCGGTGGTTCCGGCGCGCGGCCCGTCGTCGGCCGACACCACCGAGCCGTCGGGCAGGGTGACCGGCGTGATCTCGTCCGCCCAGAATCCGTTCTCGACATTGGCCACCGCGCGCTGCTGGCTGAGCGCCGCGAACTCGTCCATCTCGGTACGCGAGACGTTCTCGATCTCGCGGACGTTCTCAGCGGTCTGGCCCATGGCGATGTAGACGTCGGGCATGCCCTCCGGCGGGGTCCACGACCCCTGACCTCCGGCGGCGCGCTCCGCGGTGCGGGCGCCCGGGCCCTTGAAGACGGCGTTCGGGGCCGTGTCGGAGGCGCCGGACCCGTAGCGGGAGACCGCCTCGACACCGGCGGCGATGAAGCAGTCACCCTCGCCGGAGCGGATGGCGTGGGCGGCCATGCGGATCGTCTGGAGGCTCGAGGAGCAGTAACGGTTCACCGTCACGCCGGGTACCTGCTCGAGCCCGGCGAGCACCGAGACCACACGACCCACGTTGAACCCGGCCTCGCCCGCCGGCTGGCCGGACCCCATGATCAGGTCCTCGACATGGTCACCGCTGACCTCGGGGACCTTGTCCATGAGCGCGCGGACGATCTGCGCCGACATGTCGTCGGGACGGAGGTCGACCAGCGAACCCTTGACGGCTCGTCCGATCGGACTGCGGGCGGTTGCGACGATGACGGCTTCGTTCATGCGCCCGGCTCAACGCGTGTCGACCACGAGGAAAGCCTCGGCGTAGGCACCCTCACCAAGGCCCGCCGCGGTCGCTGTGCCCCGCATCCACTCACGGACCCGACCGTCCATGGCTTCGGGGTCGGGATGCTGGCTGCGATGGCAGTGCAGGGCGGCCATCTTGCGGTCGATGTGCGCCGAGATGTCGACGACATCGGAGGACTCGCCGTGACCCATGACCCAGAGCTCGTCCACCGACCAGGGCTCCAGGCCCGAGGTGAGGAGCTCGGGGAAGGCATACGGGTTCCGAGCATCGGGATAGACCGCCGCCACCGCCGACTGACCCGTCGCCACGTGATCGGGGTGGCTTGAGTAGATCCGCTGCAGGTTGAGCTCGGGCGACTGGGTGATCACCACGCGGGGTCGCACCTGGCGGATCACCCGCGAGATCGCGTGCCGCAACTCGAGACCGTGCACCACCTCTCCGTCCATCAGTCCGAGGAAGATGAGGTCATCGACCCCGACGTGAGCGGCGGCCGCCGTCTGCTCCTCGCGGCGGATCGCCGCCATCTTGGGGCGCGGGACGGAGTCGTCGAACCCGCCGGCCTGCCCGTCGGTGACGAGGCAGTAGGTGACGCGGACCCCCTGATCGGTGAGCACGGCAACCGTTCCAGCAGCACCGAAGTCGACGTCGTCAGGGTGCGCTGTCACCACGAGGAGACGTTCG
>RGGX01000006.1 GCA_010024485.1 Actinomycetota bacterium
CATGCAGGCAGCATCACAAAACCTTGTACCCGTGACCCTGGAGCTTGGCGGAAAATCACCTGTCGTCATCGGTCGTAGTGCAAAACTTGATCTTGCGGGAACACGTCTGACATTCGGAAAACTTCTTAATGGTGGCCAACTGTGCCTGTCACCTGATTACGTTCTTGTACCTGAAGATATGGAAGAGCAACTCGTTGCGCGTTTGGTCGACGAGGCGCTCTCCTCTTTGCCGGCCGAACTCCTCCCGGTGCTCGACAACGTCGCCGTACAGGTGCTCGACCGCGACGAGGACGAACCCGGACTGCTCGGGCTCTACGAGGGAGTGCCGCACACCGAGCGCACCGGCTCGGAGGGCCCCGATGTCGTCTCGGTGTTCCGACTGCCGCTCTGCGAGATGTGCGACGACCTCGACGACCTCCGCGACGAGGTGCGGGTGACCGTCATCCACGAGCTCGCGCACGCGGCCGGCATCGACGACGAGCGCCTCGACGAACTCGGATGGGCGTGAGGCCGACCGTTCCCCCTTCGCTCCCCGCGGGATAGTTTCACCCCGTGACCGACGAGACGCCGGAACACCTGCCACCGCCGCCGCCACCCGACCTGACGCCGCCTCCCGGGACGATCCCCACCCGTCGGGTCGGAGGCATCGCCACCGCCTCGACGGTCCTGGTGATGATCACCGCGGCCCTCGGCGTCGTGTACGCGGTGTTGAACGCCTTCTCCGTCGATGACGCGCGCGCCTACCTCGACGGGGTGACCACCGAGGACGAGTTCATCGCCGCGTACGGCGGGGCGCTCACCGTGCAACTGTTCCAGACCCTGTCGCAGGTGGCGGCGGGCGTACTGGCCGTGCTCTGGATGTTCCGGGTCACCGCCAACCACCGCGATCTCGGTCGCGACTCGTTCTGGGGTCCGGCGTGGGCGATCGCCGGATGGTTCGTTCCCCCGCTCATCCTCTACGTCATCCCCTTCCTCGTCCTGCGACAGATGTGGAAGGCCTCCGACCCCTCCGCCGACTGGCGGTCGAGTCGGGTCCCCCCGGTGGTGGGGCTGTGGTTCATCCTCTACGGCGTCGCCCCGCTCGCGATCGTCGCCGCCCAGGGATTCGGCAGCATGGGCGGGGTTGGGGCGGGCACCGACTCCGTCGCCGAACTGGTGGTCGACCAGCAGTCCGCGATCTGGGGGGCAGGGGTCCTCGGAGCCCTCGCGGCGGTGGCCTGGGTGGTCATGGTGCGCGCGATCACCGAACGCCACACCGCCCTCACCGGCGAGCGATCGAGCTCGGACGCGGCAGGTTGATCGATGCCGATCTATCTCGTTCGTCACGCCAAAGCCGGGGAGCGGCGCGTCTGGGACGGTGATGACCGCGACCGGCC
The DNA here is from genome assembly GCA_010024485.1 of Actinomycetota bacterium. GTDB lineage: Bacteria > Actinomycetota > Acidimicrobiia > Acidimicrobiales > Ilumatobacteraceae > Casp-actino5. The sequence continues at coordinate 1,377 of RGGX01000006.1, forward strand.
GCTGAGCGGGAAGGGTCGCGACCAGTCGAAGGCCCTGGCCGCGCGACTGCATCCCCACGCGCCACCGCTGCTGCTCTCCAGCCCGTACCTGCGCTGCGTCCAGACCCTCGAACCGCTGGCCGAACGCTGCGGGTCACCGGTGACGATCGAGCAGCGACTCTGCGAGCACGAGCCGTTCGAGCCGGTGCTCGAGCTCCTCACCGAGGTTCCTGACAACACCGTGCTCTGCAGTCACGGCGACATCATCCCGGCGACCATCGTCGCCCTCGAGCGCCGTGGCCTCGAGATCGTGTCCACCCCGGATTGGCGAAAGGCCTCGGTGTGGGTGCTGAAGCGCTCCAAGCACGGCCGGCTGTCGAAGGCCAAGTGCTGGCCGCCTCCCGGCAAGGGCTGACGGGGTCAGTCCGACAGGTCGGCGAGTTCGGCGGCCAGGCCCTCGACCAGGCCGCGGACCTCACCCGGCGGGTCGGCGGCCAGACAGCCGTCGATGAGCGGTCGAGCGGTCGACGCGTCGCCCACGAAGCGATACTGGATGATGCCGAGGAAGCAGAACGGGTCCGGATAGGTCGGGTCCGCCTCGATGGCGGCGACCAGATCGTCGACGCCGAGTCCGAGCATCTCCCCGGCAGCGGCGGGGTCATCCATCTGGCGGGCGGTCAGCGCCCGACTCCAACCCCGGTAGGCGAGGGCCTCGGGCTGATCCGACTCGATGGCGAGCACGCGGTCGTAGGCGGCGATCGCGGCGTCGAGATCGGCCAGACCCGTTTGGCGGGCGGCCACGAGGAGCCGCGTGACCTCATCGCGCGGGTCGAGCCCGGTGATCTGCTCGCCGGGGAGCCGCTGACCCGAGGACGCCACGACGAACCACGAGGCCAGGGCCGCGACGGCGATCACCGCGAGGATGCCGAGCACCCCGGTGGTCGGCCGGCGTCGGGGTCCGGCACTCGGCGTCTCGGGAGAGGTGACCTCGACCTCGGAACCGTCGAGGAGCCGCGAGATACGGGCAGCGCGGGCCGTGTAGCCGTCGAGGAGCCGCCGGTGATCGTCCGCGTCGACATCCCCGGCGGAGCGCTCGCGCTCGAGATCGTCGATGGAGGCCAGCAGGAAGTCGAGTTCGTTGCGCAGAGCGTCCCGGTCGCTCATCGGCTCCCTCCCGACCCGTCACCGTCCCGCTCGGCTCGGAGCCGTTCCACGAGTCGGCGATCGTCGTCGGTCGCCTCCCCCGACTGGACCGCGGCCTCCCGCCAGCGACGGAACGCCGAGGCGAGACCGGCGAGCGCGACCACGGCCGCCGTCACCGGAAGGGCCCAGGCCAGGGCATCGAGCCCAGTCGCGCGCGGGAGGAGCAGCACCTGCGCGCCATAGGCGTCGGCCACCTCAGCGATGACCTCGTCATCGGTGAGTCCTCCGGCCCGCACCCCCTCGCGCACCGCCGACCTGATGGCCTCCGAGGCGGGGTTGCGCGACTCGTAGACGCTCTCGCCGTCGCAGACCGGGCAGGCGATCCGGCGGCTGATGGCGTCGATGCGATCACCCGGGTCGAGTGGACCGCCGTCGCGACTCGCCCCCACCGCGAGGGCACCGACCGTCACGAACAACACCGCGAGCCACGACAGCCGACGTCTCACAGCGCCTCCCGGAGCCGCTGGATGGTGGTCGACAGGAACTCGGCGGTCACTTCGCCGATGACCCGACCCCTCACCGTGCCGGTCGGGTCGACGATCCAGGTCTCGGGGACCTGGGCCACCCCGAACGCGTTCTGGAAGCGGAACTCGTCGTCGAAGACGACCGGCCAGTCACCGCCGTTCTCGGCGAAGAACCGCTCGACCGCCTCCCGGTCATCGTGTTGCACGATGGTGTGCAGCTCCGCCCCGAGGGACCCGAGCCCAGCCTGCTCCTGGTCGAAGGCGACGAGTTCGGGGTGCTCCCGCTGACAGGGCACGCAGGTCGAGGTGAAGAAGTTCAACACCACCCACGAGCCGCGCCGACGCGACAACTCGAAGGTGCTCCCATCCTCGAGCGTTCCGGTGACCGCGGGCGCCGGTTGATCGAGGAGCGTGGTCTGCGCCGTCGATCCGGCGTCGGGATCCGCGCGCACGAGCACGATCAGCAGACCGACCGCCAGCACCGCGGCGAGGGAGGCCCCGAGACGGGCGGCACCGGCTCTCACCGCGCGCCCCCGCTCAGCGACACCGAGGTCGGGTCCGTCGGACGACGGTGCAGACGCGACGGGATCGCGCTCATCACCGTTCCGAGGGCCATGAGCGCCCCACCGATCCAGAGCCACAGGATCATCGGCTTGACGAACACCCGGAGCACCACGGTCGAGTCGCCGACCGATGGCGGGTTCGTGCCGTCGATCGTGAGGTACACGTCCTTGTCGAACCCGGTCCTGACGCTCGGCGTCCCGATGGTCATGCCCATCTGCAGGTAGGTGGTGACCGCCGGGCCGTAGACCCCGGAACGGTCGAGGAGGACATCAGCGCGCGCGACATCGGTCCGCTCATCGACCTCCCGGACGACGTCGACCAGCTCGAAGGTGTGCCCTCCCCAGGCCACCTCGCGACCGCGTTCGAGCTCGATGGTCGCCGAATGGGTGTGGGTGTTGGAAGCCGCGAGGGCGACCGCGATGAGGATGACGCCGAGGTGCACGACCATGCCGCCGTTCGTCCGACCGACGAGACCCCGCCAGCCGTGGCGCCGCGTCGAGAGCGCGACCTGGCGCAGCGCGGCTCCGGCTGCGAACCCTCCCAGGCCGAAGGCGACCAGTGGCGCCCACCCGTCGGCGCCGAGTACGACGGCCGACGCGAGTGACGCGGCGCCGATCCACGCCGGCCAGAGCAGTCGCTCGGACAGCAGTTCCGTGGAGGCGGTCCTCCAGGGCAGCACCGGCGCCACCGCCATGAGGAAGAGCAGCACCAGCCCGATCGGCATCGAGAGTCGGTCGAAGTACGGCGCGCCGACGACCGTCTGGCGGTTCTGGACGACCTCGACGATGAGCGGGAAGACCGTGCCGAGGAGCACGATGAAGGCGAACAGCGCGAACACGACGTTGTTGGCGAGGAAGGCTCCCTCCCTCGACAGCGGTGAGTCGATCGAGCCGGGGGCGCGCAGACGGTCGCCCCGCCAGCCGATGAGCAGGATCGACGTGATCACCACGAGGGCGAAGAATCCGAGCAGGTAGCCGTCCACCTCCCCGGCGGCGAAGGCATGGACGCTGTTGATGATGCCCGACCGCGTGAGGAAGGTGCCGAGGATCGTGAGCGAGAACGTCGCCACCAGGAGCGAGAGGTTCCAGACCCTCAGCATCCCCCGACGCTGCTGGACGAGCACCGAGTGGATGTACGCCGTTCCGGTGAGCCACGGCAGCAGGCTCGCGTTCTCGACCGGATCCCAGGCCCACACACCGCTCCACCCGAGCACCTCGTAACTCCACCAGCCACCGAGGAGGATGCCGATCGTGAGGAAACCCCAGGAGAAGAGGGCCCAGCGGCGGGTCTCGAGGAGCCAGCCCTCCCCCACCCGGCCGGTCACGAGCGCCGCGATCGCGAAGGCGAAGGGCACCGTGAACCCGACATATCCGAGGTAGAGGATCGGCGGGTGGAACAGGACGAGGATGTGGTTCTGCAGGAGCGGGTTCGGCCCCGGCCCATCGAAGCCCACCGGCACGGTCGATCCGGCGGCGAACGGCGAGGCAGGCCCGAACGAGATGAGCGCGAAGAACGTCGTGACCACGTACATGACCACGAGGGCCCAGGCGACGAGCGGGTCGTCGCGGCGCGACCGGAATCGGAGGGCGACCGCGGCGGTGAAGACCACCAGGACGAGGACCCACAGCAGGATCGAGCCTTCGAGGGCGCTCCACATCGCGGCCACGTTGTAGAGGGTCGGCGTGGTGGAGGAACCGACCTGTTGGACGAACTCGATCGAGTAGTCGCGCTGGGCGAGCGCGATCTGCATCATCGCGACCGAGAGCACGGTGCCGAGGAGGGCCGGCCAGGCGAAGAGGTGGGTCTGGGCGATCGCCCGACGGTTCCCGCCGATGAGCGCCACGGCGCCTGAGGCCGCGCCGACGGCGGCCGCGACGAGGGTGATCAGGAGGCCCGCGTTGCCGAGGGCCAGGTTCACGCTGAGGGCTGGCACGCCGACTCCCGCGCCTCCGAGAGGCGAGCGTCGTTCACGCTGACGTACTCATCGGAGTGCTTCACCTCGACCCGATCCCCGAGGAAGCGGTCGCGGTCGGAGTCGAAGTAACCGTGCACCACCACCGGGATGCACTCCTTGAAGATGCCGCCGGGCTCGCCGTCGTAGTCGACACCGATGACGGCGTCGGCGAACTCGATGTCGAATCTCGTCGTCAGCCCGTCGGAGGTGACCGACCCCTCGGTGACGGTGCCCTGCAGGCGGAGGCGGCGGTCAGGGTCACAGCCGTCGCGCTGCCCGACCTCGTCGACGTTGCAGTAGTAGTCGACCGCCGAGGTGAGGAACTGGGTCACGACCACACCCCCGGCGACGATCGCGACGATCAGGATCAGGGTCGGCCCGATTCGTCGACGACGTCGGCTCGGGACCGGATCGACCGGACGCGGGGTCAGATCGGGAGCGGTCACGTCCAGTACTTCTCCTCGTCGTCGACGAGTTCGCCGGAGCGACGTCCGGCTCGCAGCACCCAGAGGGCGAACCCTCCGATGACCACGACGGTCGCGGCGTAGGCGCCAAGGATGAACCCGGCGTCGCGCATGGCGAGGACGGCGCTCACGAGGACCCTCCGCTCGGGCCGACCTCGGCCCGCCGCTCGGCGATCGCGCGATCGATGCCGCGGTCGGCGAGGAGGTCATCGAGGGCGATGGTGCGCGAGCGATGCAACAGGAGCCGCGAGCAGGCCGATCACCGCGCTGCGACGGGCTCGGCGCTCCCGGGTGCCGTCGAGTCCGCGAACGGCGAGGTAGCCGATGTACGTGACGAAGAGCAGCGCGGTGGTGGTGAGACGCGCGTCCCACTGCCAGTAGACGCCCCAGGTGATCCGACCCCAGAGCGAGCCGCTGATCAGCGTGAGGGCCATGAACACGACACCGATCTCGGCGCTCGCTCCCGCCACGCGGTCAAAGCCGAGCGAGTGACGCTTCCCGAACAGGTAGAGGGCGGAGCAGACCGCGGTGACGATGAAGGCGAGGTAGGCCAACCAGACGGTCGGCACGTGCACGTACATGATGCGCACGGCGTCGCCCTGGTCGACGTCGGCCGGTGACAGGACGAGCCCGAAGAGGCCGAGCCAGCCCAGCATCACGAGGGTGACGATGCCGAGGACTCGCGTCGCCCGGGTACCGGTCGCGCGTCGGATGGAGGTCTGCGGTGAGGGGGTCATGGGCGCTGCTCGATTCTCAGTCCTCGATCAGGGTTCCGAACGCGAGGGCCCCGCCGACGCCGATCGCGACGGCGAAGACGAGGAGGAGGCCCACCCAGGGCCACCCCTCCGACACCGCCGTCCGGTCGGTTCCGAGCGCTGCCTCGACACCTCTCGTCGCCCCGATCAGGACGGGCGCCGCCACCGGCAGAACCAGGAGTGGAAGCAACGTCTCCCGTCCCGAACCACCGGCTGCGAGGCCTCCGTAGATCGTACCGAGGGCCGCGAGTCCGAGCGTGGCCGAGATCGCCGTTGTGACGAGGAGCACGATGCCCTCAGCCCGCGGCTCCGTCCCGTAGAGCACCACCGCGAGACCGAGGAGGACCGTCACGAGCACCAGCAACTCGATCGCGAGGGCCGCGGCCTTGCCGAGGAACAGCGCGATCGGGTCGACGCCGGCGACCCGGAGCGACTCCATGGCCCCATCGGCGGTCTCCAGTCCGAAGGAGCGCTGCACCGTCGAGAGGCTTGAGAACAGCACGGCGAGCCACACCAGGCCGGGGGCGGCGCGCTCGAGTACACCGCCGGTGCCGAGGGCGAAGGCGAAGACCACCATGACCAGACCGGAGAAGGGCAGCACCTGGTTGACCAACACGCGCGAGCGTCGCTCGATGAGGAGGTCCTTGGCAGCGAGCCGACGGGCCAGGCGAATGCGTCCGGGACTCACGCCGCCTCCGACACGGTTCCGCCCTTGACGACGATCTCGCGGCCGGCCAGTGCCCGGCTCCTCTCGAGGTCATGGCTGGCGAGGATGACGGTGACACCGGAGGCCACCGCGAGACGGATGAGGTCGTCGAGTTCGTCCCGTCCTGACGGATCGAGGCCGGCGTGCGGTTCGTCGAGCAACCAGAGCTCGGCTCGGCGCACCAGGAGCACCGCCAGCGCGGTCCGGCGACGCTGACCGGCTGAGAGCGCGGACACCCGCACCGAGGAGAGGCGGCCGTCCAGGCCGGCGGAGGTGAGCGCGGCGGCGGTCTCGGCCTCGTTCGCCCCGACCATGTCAGCCCAGAAGGCGAGGTTCTCCGCCACGGTCAGGTCGGCGTAGAGACCGTTGCGGTGGCCGAGCAGTCCGATCCGGTGACGCAGGGCGCCACGATCACCCCGGAGATCGGTCCCGAGGACCTCGGCGTGACCCCTCGCCACGGGGACGAGTCCGGCGCAGACGTTCAGCAGCGTCGACTTGCCCGCCCCGTTCGGGCCCGCGACCAGAACGATCTCCCCGCGCTCGACGCGGAGATCGATCCCCGAGAGGGCGGGAAAGCCCCCGAGGAGGGCGATGACCCCCCGCAGGTCGACCGCGGGCGCGGATCGATCCGCTGGCGTCGGGTTGGTGGCGGGGTCTGACATGGCACCGTCACGCTATGCCGACCCCGGGCCGCCGGCACGCCCGACACCGCAGCGGGCCACCGGTAGTTTGGCGATGTGGAGCGCCGCACGGAGCGACGGCTGACCCCTGACCGCCAACCCGTTCCCCGACCGGGGGAGCTGGCGAGGCAGGCGGTCCGCGCCAGCCGTCGGTCGAGAGCCGCCGGAGCCTGGACCTCCTGGCGGCGTTCGCGTCGGGCCCGATGGGATCTCCCACCCGAACCCCACGACTGGCGTTGGGGGGTCGGGCTGCTGGGACGGACGCTGGTGATCACCGGCCTCCTGCTCCTCGGCTTCGTCGGCTACCAGCTCTGGGGGACGGGGATCGAGATGGCCCGCGCCCAGTCCGATCTCCGCCAGCGGCTCGAGTCGCGGGTCGCGGTCCCGGTCGACGAGGTCGACGACATCGCCGCCGATGAGCCCTCCACCACATCGAGCGACGCTGCCTCCGATCGACCCAACACCGAAGCGGACTCCGATTCAGCGGAGCGACCCGTCCAGCCCGCCCCGGGATCGGCCGATGACCCCGTGACGGAATCGATCGACGAGTCGTCGTTCGCTCCGATCTCGACCGGTGACCCCATCGCCCGCATCGAGATGCCGTCGCTCGGCACCGACCACATCGTGGTCGCCGGGATCGGGGTCGACGAGCTTCGCCTCGGACCGGGCCACTTCCCGGACACGCCGCTCCCGGGCCAACTCGGCAACGTGGCCATCGCCGGCCACCGCACGACCTACGGTCAGCCCTTCCACGACGTCGACCTCCTCGCTCCGGGCGACGAGATCGTCCTCACCACCGTGACCGGACGGTTCGTCTACCTCGTCGATGACATCTCGATCGTCGATCCGACCGAGTACGCGGTGGTCTCGACGACCGACAGGACCCGCGCCCGACTGACGCTGACCTCCTGCCATCCCAAGTGGTCAGCCGCGAAGCGGATCGTTGTCCGGGCCGAGCTGGACACCCAGCGATCCGATGCGGTCTCACCGGCGACCGACTACCTCGGGTCACCGGTGTGGGACACGGGTGGGCCCATCGGCGAGGGGGCGGCGTCGGCGGCGCTGACCGGCGTCGCTTCGACGACCACCACGCCCGTCGAGTCGTCGACAGCGACGACCGACACATCCACCACCGAACCAGCCGACATATCCACCTCGACGCCCGCCGACACGTCCACCACGGCACCGGCGCGATCCACGGCCGGTTCCGGGTGCTCAGCCGTCGCCGTCGCAGCCACCTCGTCGGCTACGGCCTCGGGCTGCTCCCGGGACTGGTCGTCCTGTACTTCGTCTACGTGAACGTCAACCGACTACTCCCACCCAACCTCTGAGCGACAGCGGACGCTCAACGCCCGGTGAACCGGGGATCACGCTTCTCAGCGAAGGCCGCCCGGCCCTCAACGGCATCCGCGCTCGCCCAGGCCCGCGCGCGGACCTCGTCCACCGAGGTGTCGCGCGCCGGTCGGCGAGACGCCTCGCTGAGCGCCGCTCGATGCGCATCCAGCGACAGCGGCGCCAACCGGACGATCTCCTCCGCCCAGGCCACCGCCTTGTCGACCGTACCGATCCGGTGCACCGCGCCGGTTCGGTGCAGGGTCGTCGCGTCCACGCGCTCCGCCGTGAGCAGGATCGAGCGGGCGATCGGCCAACCGAACTCCTCGGTCAGACGGTCGACCGTCCACTGGTCGACCGCGAGCCCGAGATGGGCAGCGGGTATCCCGAACCGACTCTCCGCCGTCGCGACCCGCAGGTCGCAGACCAGGGCGAGTTGGGTACCGGCACCGAGGGCCGGGCCATCGATCGCGGCGATCCGAACCGCGGACCAGTCCTCCCATGCCGTGAGCGCCTCGGTGAGTCGAACCCCGAACTCCTCGGAGTCGACACCGGAGAGGTCCGCCCCAGCGCAGAAGGCCGGAGGCGCGCCGGTGAGGACGACCGCGCCGACGGTCTCGTCACCCGCCACGTCGCGCAGGCCCCGCAGCGTGTCGAGATCCACCGCATTGCGACGCTCGGGTCGGTCGATCGTCACCACCAACACATCGCGAACGGGTCCCGGTCGGCGTTCGATCCGTAGCATGGCTGCACCCTATGTCCGACCGCCCCACACCCCCGAGGCCCGACACCGACCCCGTGGTGCGTCGCCGTCGCGCCGTGGAGCGCTGGACACTCCTCGCCAACCGGATCGGCTACCTCGTCCTCGCGCTGTCGGTCGCGCTGTTCGTCATCGCCTTCGCGGTCGGCTTCTCCTCCGCCTTGGCGACCGCGGTGATCATCTCCCTCGTGGTGTCCTTCGTACTGCTCGCGCCCTCGATCGTGCTCGGGTACGCCGTGAAGGCCGCCGACCGCGAGGACGCCGAGAGGGCCGTCGGCGGACCCTCCTCGTAGCATGGTCGCGACATGAGTTCGACCCGTCTGCCGGCCACGGAGCGCCGCGAGCAGATCCTGACCTGCGCCCTCGAGGTGTTCGCCCGGTCCGGATTCCACGGCGCATCCATGAACGACGTCGCGGATGCGGCAGGGGTCACCAAACCCGTCCTCTACCAGCACTTCGACTCCAAGCAGGAGTTGTTCGGCGCGCTGCTCGACTCCGTCGGCGACCGCATGCACTCGGCCATCACCGCCGCCACCTCGGCCGAGAGCGATGGGCGCTCACAGACCGTCGCCGGGTTCCGCGCCTACTTCCGTTGGGTCTCCGAGGACCATGACGGATTCAGGCTGCTCTTCGGTGGGGCAGCCCGCCACGACGCCGCCTTCGGCGACCGGGTTCGCCAGATCACCTCCGAGGTCGCCACCGCGATCATCCCGCTCATCGCAGTCGACATCCCCGAGGAGCACCGCCGCACGGTGGCCCACGGGATCGTCGGTCTCGCGGAGGGCGTCAGCCGGCGACTGATCGGCCACGGGCACGACTTCGACCCCGATGAGATCGCGACCGTGGTCGCCGGTCTCGCCTGGGCCGGACTGAGGTCGATCGACCAGTCGTCGTCGGTCCCCGCGACCTCGCGCTGACCCAGTTCTCGGGGCGCGAGCACGGGTGACCACCTCGCGACGACCCGGTCTAGGCTCGTCCTATGCCGGCGCCGGGAGAACACCACCCCGCCTTCGAGGAGTACTGCGAGTGCATCTTCGAACTGCACGAGGATGACGTCGAGGTCATCCAGGCCCGGATCGCCGAACGACTCAACGTCAGCCGCCCGGCGGTCAGCGAGATGATCCGCCGCCTCGCCGACGAGGGGCTGATCGACACCGAGGGCGGCATCGCGCTCACCGCCGCCGGGGTCGAACTCGCCCAGCGGGTGGTGCGACGCCATCGTCTCGCCGAGCGTTTCCTGACCGACACCCTCGGCCTCTCCTGGGCCGAGGCCCACCACGAGGCCGGCAAGTGGGAGCACATCATGTCCGACAGCGTCGAGGAGGCTCTCGACCGTCTCCTTGGCTCTCCCACCACCTGCCCGCACGGGAACCCGATCCCCGGCTCCGACTATGTGGCACCCGATGTGCGGCCCCTCGCCCAGACGAGCGTCGGCACCCGCTTCACCGTGCGCCGGATCCCCGAGGAGCTCGAGTTCACCCCCGGTCTCCTCGAATTCCTCGAGGAGAGCTCGATCCAACCCGGTCACCGAGGCACGGTGACCGCCACCTCCCCCGACGGCACCGTCACCATCGAGATCGATGGACACCACGTCGGGGTCGGCGCGTTTGCCTCCGAGCGCATCCTCGTCACCGGCTGAGCCCGTGTCCCCCCGGCGCATCATCCTCCTCGCGCTCGCCCCGGCGGCGCTCTTGGCCTGCGGGGAGACCTACGTGGACACCAGCCTCATCGACGACGGGACACCGGCCTCGGAGTCCGCCGATGTCGACGCCGGCCCCGCTGCCGAGCCCGACACCGACGAGCCTGAGACCTCGGGCTTCGCCTCAACCCTCGCCTCGTTCACCGGGCACGCGCGCGACATCAGCGAGGTGATCGCCGACGACCGCGAACAGGCTGCCGAGATGCTCGCCGACCTCGAGGCCGACTGGAGGCTCATCGAATCGATCATCCGCGAGGAGCAACCGGACCGGCTCTTCGGTTTCTCCCAGGCCGTCGACCTCGTGCGCAGCGGCGTGGAGCGCAATCGGCCGGCGGACGTCAGCAAGGGCTGGAAACTGCTCGCCGACCTGAGCGACGACTACCCGACCTGAGCGGAGAGCGCCGAGAACCCGACGGCCAGCGGCTCGGGCAGCGGCGCGGAGTGCACCACGGCGAGCCGCCGGGTGGACCGGGTGAGGGCGACGTACAGCGACCGCAGTCCAAGATGGCCCTCATCGACGATCGACGCCGGTTCGACCACCACCACCGAGTCGAGCTCGAGTCCCTTGGCCACCGACACCGGCACCACCGTCACCTGGCGTTCGAGGCCTGAGACCCCGGCGCGACCGTGGTCGATCCCAGCCGACGTCAATGCCTCCGACATCTCGTCGACCATCGAGTCGGGGGCGATGACCGCCACCGAGCCGTCGGGCAACGCGGCCAACGATGCAGCCACCTCTCCCGCGACGGATGCAGCACGACCATCCTCGACCGGCACGAGTCGCGGCTGCTCACCGCCGGACCGCACCGACTCCGGCCGTCGGAGCCCGGGTGCGGCCGCCTCCATGACGACATCGGCCACGGCCATGATCTCGCTCGGGATCCGGTAGCCGACGGAGAGTCCGATGACCCGAGGTGGACGTCGATCGGGGAGATGGGCAACGACATCGTCCCAGACCGCCGGGGCGAGGGCCCCCGTCGCCTGCGCGAGGTCGCCCACCACGGTCATCGACCCGTTCAACGACCGACGGGTCACCATCCGGAGAGCCATCGGCGTGAGGTCCTGCACCTCGTCGACGACGATGTGGCCATACGTCCGGATCTCGTCGGCCGGGTCGATCTCCCCTCGGTGGGGAACCGGCCCGAGGACCTCTCGGGCATCGTCGAGGAGCGGGATGTCGGCCTCGGTCCACGGGATGTCATCCGGGGATGCCGACCGCGAGCGGTGCAGCAGTCCGACGAGGGTGTCGACCTCGGTGTCGGTCACCGCCGTCGTCAACGCCGACCGGAGGAGCGCCTTCGACCCGAGCAGGTCGTGCACCAGTTGGGCTGGGGTCAGCACCGGCCACATCCGCTCGAGCGCCTCACGCACCTCGGGCAGTCGCCGAACGGCCTCGCGAACCTCGCTGGGCTCGGCATCGCCGGCCCGCCATCCGGCCGCCATCGTCTCCCACATCTCGTTCTCGACGATGCGACGGCTGGCGTTGTGCCGTCGGTTGCGTCGACGCGCCTGTCGAACGATCCGCCGCGAGTCCTCGACCGTGAGGCGCAGATAACCCGAGCGGAACGGCACGACGAGGTCCTCGCGCAGCGGTCGCTCCCGGTCGTCGACGGCGCGATCGATCATCCGCGTCATCCGGACGTCACCCTTGACCGCCGCCACCTCGGGGTTCTCGCGGTGTGAGACGGCGACCCCGGGCACGAGATCGGCGAGCACCACCTGTTCCACCCCGGCCTCGCCGAGCGAGGGCAGCACCCGCTCGATGTAGCGGAGGAAGACGCGGTTCGGTCCGATCACCAGGACGCCCTGGTCCTCAAGCGGGAAGCGGTGGGTGTAGAGGAGATACGCGGCGCGGTGCAGGGCGACGACGGTCTTCCCGGTTCCTGGCCCACCCTGCACCACGAGCACACCGGCCTGGGGCGAGCGGATGATCTCGTCCTGTTCGGCCTGGATGGTCGCGACGATGTCGCCGAGGGCGCCGGTTCGGCCACGCTCGAGGGAGGCGATGAGGGTGGAGTAGCCACGGAGGCTGGGGCCGCTCGAGGAGAGACCCTCGTCGTCTCCGAGACCGAGATGCCCCTCTCCGAAGAGCTCGTCCTCGAGACCGAGCAGGGTGCGGCCCTCGACCGCGAAGTGACGACGACGCAGGAGGCCCATCGGTTCACGACCGGTGGCGCGGTAGAAGGGTTCGGCCACCGGGGCCCGCCAGTCGATCACCACCGGCTCGCTCTGGTCGTCGGCGACGGCGAGCCGACCGATGCGGAAACTCTCCACGCCGGTCCCGTCATCGTCGCCGCTCTCGTCGACCCGGTCGATTCGACCGAACACGAGGGCCGAGTCGCCGAGATCGAGGTCGGTGAGCCGCTTGACCAGCGCCTCGTCGAAGGCGTTCCTCTCGAACCGGGCCTGAAAGGTCCCGCCCAGATCGGCCTCGTTGAGGTCGCGGAGCCTCCATGCGGCCTGCCGCGAGCTCTCGAGGCACTCGTAGGCGTGGTCGATGAACGCCTGTTCCTCTGGAAGATCGGGGTGTCGTGCTGTCATCTTCAGGGGTGTCGGGCCAGGACCATCGGGTCACCACCCGTTTCAGGGGTCCGTCAACTCTACCGGCAGGGGTATCGTCCACCTTCCCCATGACAGAGCCCGCAGCACACGACTCCGGGAGCGTCCCGTTCCTCGACGCGGCGCTCGGACAGTCGCCGCGGCACACCCCGGTGTGGTTCATGCGCCAGGCCGGCCGACATCTGCCCGAGTATCGGGCGGTGCGGGGCCCAGGCTCGATCCTGGACGCGATCGCGCGCCCTGACGACGCCGCTGCCATCACCCTGCAACCGGTGCATCGTTACGGTGTCGACGCCGCGGTGCTCTACTCCGACATCGTCGTGCCCGCCCATGCGGTCGGCTTCGGGATCGACGTCGCCCCGGGCACCGGTCCCGTGGCCGAGCAGCCCTTCCGTTCCGCCGACGACCTCGAGCGCCTGCCCGAGCTCACACCCGAACGCGTCGAGCACGTCGCCGAGACGGTGCGCATCGTCGCCCGCGAACTCGACCCCACCGTGCCACTGCTGGCGTTCGCCGGAGCGCCGTTCACCGTGGGGAGCTACCTCATCGAGGGCGCGCCGAGTCGCAACTGGCGCCACACGAAGGCCCTCATGCACTCCGAGCCCGAACTCTGGCACCGGCTGATGGCGCGCCTGGCTGACTCGGCGGTGGCCTTCATCGACGTGCAGCTCTCGAACGGGGCCCGCGCCTTCCAACTCTTCGACTCCTGGGCCGGAGCGCTCTCGGCGGTGGACTATCGGCGATTCGTCGCCCCTCATTCGACCTCGGTTTTCGAGCGCCTCGCCGAACGTCACCCAGACGCCCCAGGCATCCACTTCGGCATCGGCTGCGATCACCTCTTGGAGGACATGGCGGCCTGCGGACCCCGGGTGATCGGCCTCGACTGGAGGACCGGGATCGCCGATGCCCGCCGACGTCTCGGGTCCGACACGGTGGTGCAGGGGAACCTCGACCCCGCCCTCGTGCTCGCCGGTCGCGAGGTCGCCCTCGCCGGAGCCCAGGCGGTCCTCGATGACAACGGTGGACACCCGGGGCACATCTTCAACCTCGGTCACGGCGTCCTCCCCGACTCCGATCCCGAGGTGCTCGCCGCCGTCGTCGACCGCGTCCACCAGGGCAGCGATGGACCGGTCAGCGCCGGTGATGGGACGATCTCGTCGTGAGTCGAGACACCGCTGTCCTGCTGATGGCCTACGGCACTCCGCGTCATCCGGAGGAGATCGAGGCCTACTACACCGACATCCGACGGGGTCGGCCGCCCACCCCGGAGGCCCTCGCCGATCTCGTCGCCCGCTACGAGGCGATCGGCGGTATCTCACCGCTCGCCCGTCTCACCGAGGCCCAGCGCGACGCGCTGCAGACCGCCCTCGACGAACGGTCACCGGGCACCCATCGCGTGGAGCTCGGTCTGAAACACGCCGACCCGAAGATCGAGGAGGCGACCGAGTCGCTCATCGGCGACGGTGTCAAGCAGATCGTCGGGCTCGTGCTCGCCCCCCACTACTCCTCGTACTCAATCGGGCAGTACCTCGGCCGAGCTCGAGCCGTCGCCGAACCCGCGGGGGTGCCGGTCGGCGGCGTCGAGTCATGGGCCACCGAGACCGCGTTCATCGACTTCATCTCCTCCGATCTCGAACGACGGCTGGCCGACATGCCCGACGGGACCCAGGTGCTCTTCACCGCCCACTCGCTCCCTCAGCGCATCATCGACGGCGGCGATCCCTACCCCGACGAGCTCCGCGCCACGGCTGAGGCCGTCGCCGCGCGGCTCGATCTGGTCGAGGGTCGCGATTGGTCGATCGCCTGGCAGAGTGCCGGACGCACCCCCGAGCCCTGGATCGGACCGGACATCCTCGATGTGATCGACGCCATTGCTGAGCAGGGTTCGGCCTCCGGGGTGGTCGTGAGCGCCGTCGGTTTCGTGGCCGACCACCTGGAGGTGCTCTACGACCTCGACATCGAGGCCGCTGGTCGAGCCGCCGGCCACGGACTCGCGTTCGCCCGAACCGCCTGCGTGAACGACGACCCGGCGGTCATCGGCGCGCTCGCCGACCGAGTGCTCGCCACCGACCGGTGACCGGATCCCGACGATGACGCGACACGACCCACGTATCGCCGTCGTCGGGGGAGGTATCAGCGGCCTCTCCGCCGCCCTCGAACTCGCGCTCGGCACCGAGGGCCGCGCCGACATCGCGCTCCTCGAGTCGCAAGAGCGCACCGGAGGCGTCATCCGCACCTCGGAGTTCGCCGGACTCCCCGTCGACGAGGGAGCCGATGCGTTCCTGCGACGGGTTCCCGATGCCCTCGAAGTCGCCGCCGCCGTGGGGATGCGTGATCTCACCGCCCCGACAGGGGCCTCGGCCGCCGTGTGGGTCGACCGCCTCCGACCGCTCCCCGAGGGCCTCCTGCTCGGCGTGCCCACCTCGGTGCGGTCGCTCGTGCGAAGCCAGCTCGTCTCACCGCGGGGCTCAGCTCGAGCGCTCGCCGATCTCGTGCTCCCGAGCCGGGGACTCGAGCACGACTCGATCGGCACCTGGGTGCGGGCGCGCCTCGGCTCCGAGGTCCATGACCGCCTCATCGACGCCCTCGTCGGCAGCATCTACGCAGCCGACACCGACCGTTTCAGCCTCGCGTCGGTGCCACAACTCGATGGGCTGGCCCGAGGCGGGCGCTCGGCGATCCTCACCGCGCTCCGGACGCGGCGCCCTCCCACCGGCGAGCCGATCTTCGCCGCCCCGCCCACCGGCATGGGGTCGCTCACCGACGCCATCGTGTCGCGCATCGTCGAACTCGGGGTCACCATGCGTATCGGACGCGCGGTCGACCGAATCCAAGCCGTCGACGGCAGCGTCGAGATCGACGGTGAGCGCTTCGACGCGGTGGTCCTCGCCACCCCGGCCCGGGTGTCGGCGCGACTGCTGGAGACGTCGGCGCCCACCGCCGCATCGGCACTCGCCTCGATCGAGGCAGCGGGCGTGATCATGGTGACCCTCGCGGTGCCGGCGGGTTCGCTCCCGCCGTCATGTTCCGACCTGAGCGGCTATCTCGTTCCGAAATCGCGCCAACGCTCGGTGACCGCGGTGTCGTTCGCCTCGTCGAAATGGGCGCATCTGCGACCGGCCGACGGGAGCCAGATCCTGCGGGTCTCCCTCGGGCGCGACGGCCTCGACATGGACGATCTCGACGACGATGATACCCAGACTCGGGTCATCGACGAGGTGTCGTTGCACCTCGGTTGCGATGTCGCTCCGACAGCCACACGGATCACCCGATGGCCGGGCGCCTTCCCGCAGTACCGACCGCACCACGGCGCGCTCGTCGCCAGCATCGAGGGCTCTCTACCGCAGACGATCGTCGCGGCGGGTGCCTCCCTCCACGGCATCGGCGTGCCGTCGTGCGTCGCGAGTGGGCGCCGGGCGGCGAGGACGGTGCTCGAGCGCCTCGGACTCGGGCATCCACCGAACGGCGATCCGGTCCGCCCCTGACAGACTGGTCGCGCCATGGTGGACGACTCTGCCCCTCCGCGTCGACGGTCCGTCCTGGTCCTCCTCATCGCGAGTGCGTCCACCGCCGGGCTCGTCGGATACTCAGTGGCGCGCGAATCGGGTTCCACCGCCGCCATCGCGTCACCGACCACCGAGCCCACCACCCTCGCCGCGGAGGTGTCGACCACCTCATCAACGTCGACATCAACGTCGACCACCACCTCGACGACATCGCCTCCCACGACATCGACCACCGCGCCGACCACCACGACCACGAGCACAACGACCAGTTCTACGACCACGACCGTGACGCTGCCGGTGCCCGAGGCCCCACCCACCGACGAGCGCGCGCCGGAGCCCGTCGTCGAACTCGGCCTGATCGAGATTCCTGCGATCGGCGTGTCGATGACCATGTACGAGGGGATCCGACTCAGCACCCTCGATCGCGGTCCCGGGCACTGGCCGGGCACGGCGATGCCCGGTCAGGTGGGCAACGTCGTGGTCGCCGGTCACCGTACGAGCGGCCATCAGGTCTTCCGACACATCGACGCACTCGTCGAGGGCGATGAGATCCGATTCGTCGACACCTCCGGCACCGTCCACCTCTACCGGGTGACGGACTCACGGGTGGTGGTACCGACCGAGGTGTGGATCATCGATCAGACCGAGACCCCGACCGCGACCCTGTTCGCCTGTCATCCCCCGGGATCGGTCCGCGAGCGGTACGTCGTCTTCGCCGAGTTGGTGACGTGACTCGACACCTGGTCGGACTGCTCGGCGGGCTCGCCGTGGCGGCCTCCATGCCACCGTGGGGCTTCTGGCCGCTCGCGCCCCTCGGTGTCATCCTGCTCGGGCTCGCCACATCGGACTCGCGACGATCACGAGCGATCACCACCCTCGCCTTCGGCATCGGCTGGTTCGGCCCCGGCATGGTCTGGATGTGGTTCCTCACCGCCCCGGGTTACGTCGTGACGACGCTGCTGTTCGCCGGATGGCACGCGATCGCCGCGGCGGTCAGCCCTCGGGCGCCGGCGCCCCGGGCGATCGCCCACACCCTCATCGAGGCAGCGAGGCTCGTCGCCCCCTTCGGAGGCGTCCCACTGGCCACGATCGCCATCGGGCAGGCCGGAGGCCCTCTGCTCCCCCTCGCCCGGATCGGCGGAGTCCTGCTCATCACCTGGGTGGTCTTCCACATCGGCCTCTCCATCGGGGGCCGACTCGCCGCGGCACTCGACCGACACGACGACATGCCGTCGTGGGCCGGCATCCTCGCCGGACCTCTCGTCGCGATCCTGCTCGCGTCCCTCGCCCCCACCGGTCGCGACATCGGGTCCGCGATGACCATCGCCGCTGTTCAGGGTGGCGGGCGCCAGGGAACCTCGGCACTCGAGGTGCCCTCGCGACTGGTCACCGAGGCCCATCTCGCCGCCACGGCGTCGATCCCAGCGGACGGCCGGGTGGATGTGGTGCTCTGGCCCGAGAACACCATCGACGTGAACGGTGTCGCCTTCGTCGACAGCGCGCAGGCGGATGTGGTCGCCATGGAGGCGGCCCGACTCGGCGTGCCCATGCTCGTCGGGGTGACCGAGGATGTGTCCACCGCCCGCGACCTCGAACTCGCCGCCAACGACGGCCGTGGTTTCGTGAACGCGCACTATGTGGTGACCGGCGAGGGAGCCGCCGACGGGGCGTACGTAAAGGTCCGCCGGGTCCCCTACGGCGAGTACGTGCCCCTTCGCGACCTGCTGGAATCGCTCGGCGCCCCGGTCGGCCAGATACCGCGTGATGCGGTCGCCGGTGCCGGACCCGCGGTGCTCGACCTCCCCGACGGCGAACGTCTCGCGGTCGCCATCTCCTGGGAGGTCTTCTTCGCCGACCGGGTGCGCGACGGGGTCACCGCGGGCGGGAGCGTCCTGGTAAACCCGACGAACGGGGCGAGCTACACCTGGACGGTCCTGCAGACCCAACAGATCGCCTCCAGTCGACTCCGAGCGATGGAGACCGGACGATGGGTGGTGCAGGCGGCTCCCACCGGTCTGACCGCCGTCATCGATGACCGCGGACGGGTGCTCGAGCGCACCGACGTCTCGGAACGTCGCGTCATCGTTCACGAGGTGCGACTCCGGGAGGGACACACCTGGTACACGAGGATCGGCGACCGGGTGATCGTCGCGCTCCTGGGCCTCGCGTTTGCCCTGGCGGCGCTCAGCGCGCGGGTCAGATCTCGAGCATGAGGGTGCAGGGGCCGTCGTTGACGAGCCCCACCTGCATATCGGTGCGGAAACGTCCGGTCGCCACCCGCACCCCACGATCCCCGAGGGCCTCGGCGAAACGATCAACGAGGGGTTCGGCCTGCTCGGGACGGGCCGCCGCCGACCAGCCCGGGCGACGTCCGCGGCCGGTGTCGCCGTACAGGGTGAACTGGGAGACGACCAGGGCCTCGCCGTCCACCTCGAGCAGCGACCGGTTCATCACCCCCTCGTCATCGGCGAAGATCCGAAGGTCCGCGACCTTCGCCGCGAGACGCACGGCGTGGTCCTCGGTGTCATCGTGCGTGACCCCGACGAGGACGCACACGCCGGTCGTGATCTCTCCGACACGCTCGGACGACACGTCGGTGATCACATCGACGTGGGCTGAGCGGACCCGCTGCACCAGAGCTCGCACCCCAGGAGCCTCGCAGGTGAGGACGCTGCTCGCGAAGCCCCTCACCTGAACGCCGTTAGAATTCAGCCACCCGGGCCTGCTCGCTGGAGCAAAACTGCGAGATGTCACCGGCATCGACCTCTTGGACACCAGAGGCCGATGGAGATGGACCACCACGACAATGACGCACGACGACGCACGAGCGAGTTCCGCCGGCTCCGCCGACGCCGCCACCGTCGCCTCGTACCTCGCCGGCGATCGGTCCGCGCTCGCCACCATCTGGGATCGCTACGGCGACACGCTCTACGACACGGCTGCGGCGATGACCGGCAACCGCGAGGACGCCGCGGACATGGTCCAGGACGTCTTCGTGCTGGCCGCCGAGAAACTCGACCAACTCCGCGATCCGACGCGTCTCAAGCCCTGGCTCTTCGCCATCCTCCGCAACGAGGTGTACCGGCGTTCGCGGCGACGGTCGAAGTCGGTGGTCACCGACTTCTCCGAGGCGGGTGGTGAGGTGATGCTCCCACCAACCCCTTCGGAGACCGACTCGGTCGAGGACGCCGCCGAGTTCGAGGACCTCGCCGAACTGCTGCGCGGGGCGGCCCGGGGCCTCGACTCGCGGGACCAGCTCGTTCTCGAGCTCACCATGCGCCAGGACCTGTCCGGGAACGACCTCGCCGACGCGCTCGGAGTGACCCCCCAGCAGAGTTACGGCCTCGTCCACCGGATGCGCGAGCGGACCGAGCGAAGCCTCGGCGCCTACTGCGTGGCGCGGCGTGGCCGCAAGGAGTGCGAGGAACTCGCCTCGATCCTGTCCGACTGGGACGGCGAGTTCTCCGTCCTCGTCCGCAAACGGGTCGCGCGTCACGTCGACTCCTGCTCGACGCTCTCGTCATCGCAGGGCCGCCTGCGCCTCAACGGCGCCGGCTTCCCGAAGGGCCTCTCCATCGTGCAGCGGCTGGGCGCCGCGACCATCGCCGGCGTCGCCGCATCCGCGCTCATCATCGTCGGTGGCGTGACGGTCATCGGGATCGACGACGGACCGCCCGAGCTCCCACCGCTGATCGCGGCGGAGGAGCCCGATGGCACCGAGCCACCGGTCGTCCTCACCTCTGACACGACGACGACCGAGGCCCCCCAGGCGGTCGCCGACGCCCAGGGTGAGTCCGCGACCACATCGACCACCACATCGACCACCGCGCCGGCCACACCGACGACCGAGTCGACCACGAGCACGACGGCCACGACAGCACCACCGACGACCGTTCCGGTGACCTCCCCCCCAGCCACGACTCCTCCGGTGACAGCGGCGCCGACGACCACGGCGGCACCGACCACCACCGCCCCACCGACAACGACGACCACGGTCGTGAAGTCGGCCCCCACCCTGACGGTTCGTCAACTTCCGTGCGTCGACACCGGTGAGTCCACGTTCACCGACGTCACCGTCACCATCGACATCAACGAGAACGACGGCGACACCGTGACCGTCCGCGGGACCTACACCTACTTCGACGGCGGATCCACGGCGACCCTGGTGCCGGTCTCCGGAGGCACGATCTCCGGCGACTCGATTCTCATCACCGGGAGCGGCACCGTCACGTTCACCCTCACGCTGAGCAACGACAACTACGACGACACGATCGAGGTCGCCGCCACCGCCACCGACTCCGAGGGAACCGACTACGACTGGATGACCTTCCTCACCGACCCCTGCGGAGTCACCCCGACCACCACGACGACCACCACGACGACGCTTCCCAACTCGCTGCCCACCGGAACACTGACCATCTCGTGCACGCCTCAGATGACGACGGCGGCGACGAACATCTCGGTCAGTATGAAACTGGTCGACGATGACAACGACGACGTCGTCGTCGACGGCCTCTGGTTCAGACGCGCGTCCATCAGCGATCCCGCGATCGTGACCGGTGATCTCACGCCGCAGTCGGGCGGCACGA
>RGGX01000051.1 GCA_010024485.1 Actinomycetota bacterium
GGCGAGCGACTGCGAGGTCGGTCAGGTCGACGGCGATCTCTACCTCTACAACTGGTCCGAGTACATCGATCCAGAACTGAAGGACGCCTTCGCCGCCCAGTACGGCGTGGAGGTCATCGAGGACAACTACGACTCGAACGAGGCCATGCAGCCGATCGTGGCCGCCGGCAACTCGGGCTACGACGTGATCGTCCCATCCGACTACATGGTGTCGATCATGATCGAGGAGGGCTCGATTCAGCCCCTCAACCTCGACGCGATCCCGAACATGTCGAACCTCGCCGCCGAGTTCAGCCCGCCGCCCTACGACCCCGATGGCAAGTACGTCGCCCCGTACCAGTGGGGGACCACCGGCCTCGGCGTCGACCTCACGGTGATGGGCGAGGACACCCCCCGCACCTGGGGTCTGCTCTTCGATCCGGCGCTGTCCGCGAACTTCGACGGGCGGATCACACTGCTGAACGACCCGCGCGAGACGCTCGGCGCGGCGCTGAAGTACCTCGGCTACTCGTTGAACACCACCTCGGAGAGCGAGCTCGACGAGGCCAAGGCGCTCGTGGCCGACGCGGTCGACCGCATCGCGGCCTTCGACTCCGATCAGTACGACGAGTTGCTGGCCACCGGCGAGACCGCTGTCGCCCACGGGTACTCCGGCAACATGCTGTTCGCGATCCTCGAGCTCGATAACGCCGACGACTACACCTACTTCGTCCCGGACGAGGGCGGCACGATCTGGACCGACAACATGGCGGTGCCCTTCGATGCCCCGCATCCGTGCACGGCCCACACCTTCATCAACTTCATCCTCGATGCCGAGAACGGCGCGGCGCTGACCAACTGGAACCTCTACGCCAGTCCCAATGCCGCTGCTGAGCAGTACATCGACGCAGAGGTGCTGGAGGACGAGATCATCTACCCGTCCGATCGCTCGAAGCTCGAGTTCATCACCGACACCGGTGACTTCGAGACCAAGTTCTCGGACGCGCTCAGCGAGGCCAAGGGCTGACGAGTCTGAGCTCATCCACCCGGCAACGGGTAAAGAACACGTGAGAATGGCCCGCTGCGACAAGCAGCGGGCCATTCCCGTTGCTAGACCTGTGCCATGAGCCAGCTGCCCCCGCCCCCAC
This sequence comes from Actinomycetota bacterium, assembly GCA_010024485.1. Taxonomy (GTDB): domain Bacteria; phylum Actinomycetota; class Acidimicrobiia; order Acidimicrobiales; family Ilumatobacteraceae; genus Casp-actino5. The sequence goes on from RGGX01000051.1 coordinate 1,128, forward strand.
CCCCGGCGGCTCCCGGGTCCGCGCGTCGCCGTCGGCCTGGCGCCGCGGCCGGCATCGCACTCGCCTTCGTCCTCGCCTTCGCCGGCGGTGCCACCGTCGATCTCGCGTTCTCCGGTCCGGAGGAACCCGCTGCGTCACGGCCGGTCGACGCCGATGCCGTCAGCTTCGAGGTCGGACCGGAGCGCGTCGATGAACTGCCACGACTCGACGTCGCGGCCGTCGCCGAGTTCGTCGGCCCGAGCGTCGCCACGGTCATGGCCGACCTCGGCGGAGGCCGCTTCGGGGCCGGTGGGTCGGTCGGCACCGGCATCATCACCTCCGCCGACGGTGAGATCGTCACCAACGCCCATGTTGTGGAGGGCGCGACCGAGATCCGGGTCCGACTCGCCGGTGAGACGGAGCCCCGCTCGGCCGAACTCCTCGCCTACGACACCGGGAACGACCTCGCGATCATCGACATCGAGGGCGATGGGTTCCGCCCGGCCACCTTCGTCGCGCCGGGCTCCGTCCGCATCGGCGATGAGGTCATGGCCATCGGCTTCGCGCTCAACCTCGACGGCGCCCCGAGCGTCACCCTCGGCATCGTCTCGGCCCTGAACCGGACCATCGTCACTGAGAGCGGCGCCCTCGACGGCCTCGTTCAGACCGATGCCGCCATCTCCTCGGGCAACTCCGGCGGTCCCCTCGTGAACGCCCTCGGCCAGGTGGTCGGCATCAACACGGCGGTCGCCCGTGGTTCGGCGACCACCGCGGCCTCGAACATCGGGTTCGCCATCTCAGCCGAGGAGGCGCTGCCCATTCTCGAATCGCTCCGCCAGCAGGCGGGGGGCGCTCCGCGCCAGGAGGGTTTCCTCGGGGTCGGTCTCGACGACCGAACCGATGGTGGGCTCGGCGCCCTCATCACCGATGTCCGCGCCGACACCCCGGCCGACGACGCCGGGATCGAGAGCGGGGACATCGTGATCGCGATCGACGGCTCTCCGGTCGAAGGGGTCGCCGGGCTGATCGCCGCCATCCGCGACCTCGAACCGGGTGACTCGACCGAAATCACCCTGCGTCGAGGTGACCGCGTACTCGACCTGCTGGTGGTCCTCACCAGTCGACCCGACTCCTGAGATCCACGGGAGATCCGCCGCCCGAAGCCGTCTAGGTTGAGGCGATGGGCCCGGTCTCCGACGCGATGACGGGTGCGACCAGGCCCTTCGGCCTCGGGTACTGGCCACTCCCTGAGGACGAACCACGTGCCGCGCTCAATCGTGAGCCGATCCGTCTCGTCTCATCCGACGGGGCACTGGTCACCGGGATCATCTGGACGCCCGCGCACGGGCGCACCTCGCGCACCTGGACCCTCCTCGCCCATCCGCGCGGCGACTTCTCCGTGCACTACGCGGCGCCGCTCCTCGCGGCAGCGGGCCTCCCGGTGATCGCCTTCAACACCCGATACCTCAACAACGACACGGACTGCCTCCACGAGCTCGCCGCGCGGGACGTCGCCACGGCGCATGCCGAGGCGCTGCGACGGGGCGCCGAGGTCACCGTGCTCCTCGGCAACTCCGGTGGCGGATCGCTGATGGCGCTCGCCCATGTGGACCACGGGATCGGCGACGCCTGGATCGGACTCGCAGCCCATCCCGGCGAGGGGGTGTTCATGGGTCAGGTCATCGACCCCTCGGTGACCGACGAGGACGATCCGCTCTCGGTCGACCCCGAGCTCGACATGTACGACCCGGACAACGGCTGGCGACCCTGGCCGCAGCCATGCTCCTACGACCCTGGCTGGGTCACGCGCTACCGGGCCGCGCAGCTCGAGCGGATCGCCCGGATCGACGAGCGGGCCCGCGCCGCGGTCGAGTCGGCCGCCGAGGCCCGGGAGGAGACTCGGGCCCTCGACCGCACCGTGGAACCCCGAGCCTGGGGGAGGGGGCGCCGGAGATCGGTGAACACGCCGTATCTCACGATCTACCGCACTCTGGCCGACCCGGCCTACCTCGACCTCTCCATCGACCCCGACGACCGTCCGCTCGGCAGCCTCTTCGCCTTCCCGGACCCCCTCGACGCCAACTACGGCCGAGGGGGCCTCGCTCGAACGATGACGCCCCGTGGCTGGCTGAGCACCTGGTCCGCGCTGTCGAGCCGGGCCCGGCTGGCCGACACCATCGCCGAGGTGCGCGTGCCCACCCTGCTCGTCCACCCCACGGCCGACACCGAGATCCGGCGCCATCAGGCCGCTGAGATCGCCGCCGCATCGGGGGCCACGGATCTCACCCTCCACGAACTGGTCGGCGCGCCGCACTACTTCGAGGGGCACCGTCGTGAGGCCATGGACCTCGTGGTGGACTGGCTCCACGCGCGATTCGGCTGAGCGGGGCACCCACTCGCTCCGCGCGCGGCCCGAACCGCGGCCGGAGCCCGGGTTGGAAGGCGGATCGGGGCCGATAGCCTTCCGTACTCGTGTCCGGGGACTTCCCGGCGCGGAAGGCAACCGATGTCCGTGCGAGCCCGGTCCGTCCGGGGACCTCACGGCGACAACCAGACGACGTGCTCCGCATGCCTGATGGGCAGCGGAGCATTTGCGTGACCAAGGGCCGTATGGCCCTGAGCGACAGGACCGAGCCGGGTGGCCCGGAGCGGTCCGACCAGAGTGGATAGCCCCTCGGGGCTCGATCAACGAAGAGGAAGCCGTCATGGCACAGACAGCGATCGTCGGCGAGAAGGTCGGCATGACCCAGCGATGGGTCGACGACCGGATCGTCCCGGTGACCGTGCTGCGGGTCGACCCGATGCGCGTGGTGCAGATCAAGACCACCGAGCGCGACGGATACACCGCACTCCAGATCACCTACGGGCAGCGCGACCCGAAGAAGTTGAACCAGCCGGCCGCCGGGCACTTCGCCGCCGCCGGTGTCCAGCCCGGCCGCAACCTCGTCGAGCTCCGGCTCGACTCGGTCGACGGTTTCGAGGTCGGCCAGGAGCTGACCGTCGAGCAGATCCCCGCGGGCTCGCTGGTCGATGTGACCGCGACGAGCCGCGGCAAGGGTTTCGCCGGAACCATGAAGCGTCACAACTTCCGTGGTCAGGGCGCCAGCCACGGTAACCACAAGCACCACCGGGCCCCCGGCTCGATCGGTGCCTGCTCCTTCCCCGGTCGTGTCTTCAAGGGTCTGAAGATGTCCGGTCACATGGGGCACGAGCAGGTGACCACGTTGAACCTGCAGGTCGTCGACTCCGACGCCGAGCGCGGACTCCTCGTCGTGAAGGGCTCGGTTCCCGGCCCGAACGGGGGAGTCGTCCATGTCCGTTCCGCCGTCAAGGCCGCGGTGAAGGGTTCCTGAGATGGCACAGATCACGATGAAGAAGACCTCCGGTGGCAACGCCGGGAAGGTCCAGCTCGATGAGTCGTACTTCGGTATCCAGCCGAACGTCCCCGTCATGCACCAGGTGGTGACGGCCCAGCTCGCCGCCCGCCGCGCGGGCACGCAGAGCACGAAGACCCGCAGCGAGGTCGCCGGCGGTGGCGCCAAGCCCTACCGTCAGAAGGGCACCGGCAACGCCCGACAGGGCACCATCCGCGCCCCGCACTTCAGCGGCGGCGGTATCGCCCTCGGCCCGAAGCCGCGCAGCTACGCCCAGCGCACCCCCAAGAAGATGATCCGTCTCGCGCTCCGCTCGGCGCTGTCCGACCGGGCCGCGGAGGGGCGCGTGATCGTCGTCGACGAGTGGGGCTTCGACGCCCCGAGCACCAAGGCCGGTGTCGCCGCCCTCTCCGCCCTCGGCTTGGAGGGTCGCGTTCTCGTGGTGCTCGCCGCCGATGACGTCAACGCGGCGCTCAGCCTCCGGAACATCCCTGAGGTCCAGCTCATCACCCCGGCCGAACTCAACGCCTACGACGTGCTCTGCAACGACACCGTCGTGTTCACCAGTTCGACCCTGCCGACCTCCGCCACCGCAGAAAGCGACGCATCCTGATGAAGGACCCACGCGACATCATCATCGCCCCGGTCGTCTCCGAGAAGAGCTACGCGCTCATGGAGGCCGGTGTGTACACGTTCAAGGTCGCCCGGTCGGCCTCCAAGCCCGAGATCCGCGACGCTGTCGAGGCCATCTGGGGCGTCGAGGTGCACAAGGTGAACACCGCCAACCGCAAGGGCAAGAGCACCCGCGTCCGCGGCTCGAACCGTCGCGGTTCCAAGCCCGACTCGAAGCGGGCCATCGTCACCCTGGCAGCGGGGGACATCCCGCTGTTCGAGAACTGAGGTCATCATGGCTATCCGCACTCGCAAGCCGACCAGCCCCGGGCGTCGCTTCCAGACCACGTCCGACTTCTCCGAGATCACGACGTCCACGCCCGAGCGTTCCCTGCTCGCCCCGGCGCCCAAGTCGGGTGGACGCAACTCCTACGGCCGCAAGACCTCTCGCCATCGCGGCGGCGGGCACAAGCGCCGCTACCGGGTCATCGACTTCAAGCGCGTCAAGGACGGCGTGCCCGGTCGCGTGGCCTCCATCGAGTACGACCCGAACCGCACCTGCCGCATCGCGTTGATCCACTACGCCGACGGCGCGAAGGCCTACATCCTCGCTCCGAAGGGTCTCAGCGTGGGCGACACCGTCCAGAGCGGTCAGGGATCCGACATCCGTCCCGGCAACGCGCTGCCGCTGCGCTACATCCCGGTCGGCACCACGGTTCACAACGTCGAGCTGCGTCCCGGCCAGGGCGGCAAGATCGGTCGCTCGGCGGGCATCGCCGTGCAGCTGGTCGCGAAGGAGGGCAACTTCGCCACCCTGCGCATGCCCTCCACCGAGATGCGTCGCGTGCTCATCGACTGCCGCGCCACCGTGGGCGAGGTCGGCAACTCCGAGCACGAACTCGTCAAGATCGGCAAGGCCGGCCGCAACCGCTGGAAGGGCGTCCGCCCCCAGACGCGCGGTGTCGCCATGAACCCCGTTGACCACCCGCTCGGTGGTGGCGAGGGCCGCACCTCGGGCGGTCGTCCCGCGGTGAGCCCGTGGGGTAAGCCCGAGCGTCGCACCCGCGACAAGAACAAGCCCAGTCAGAGGTTGATCGTCCGTCGTCGTCGTACCGGCAAGGGCCGGCGGTGACCCGGGAAGAGGTGAGGATCGATGTCCCGTAGTCTCAAGAAGGGCGCCTTCGTCGACGGCCATCTGCTGTCGAAGGTCGACGCTCAGAACGCCGCCGGCGAGCGCAAGGTGATCAAGACCTGGTCGCGACGCTCGACGATCATCCCCGACATGGTGGGTCACACAATCGCCGTGCACGATGGCCGCAAGCATGTGCCCGTCTACATCACCGAGTCGATGGTCGGTCACAAGCTCGGTGAGTTCAGCCCGACCCGCACGTTCCGGTTCCACGCCGGGCAGGAGAAGGGGGCGAGGCGCTGATGACCGGTCCCAAGCTCAACGAGGCCCAGTCGCCCGCCATGGCTCGCGCCGGCGAGAGCTCGGGCACCCGGGCGGTCGCCAAGCACGTCCGTTCCTCGGCCTACAAGGCCAGGGTCGTGCTCGACCTCATCCGTGGTCTCGACGTCCGCCGCGCCGACGAGGTGCTCGCGCTGACCCAGCGTGACATCGCCCGTGACATCCGCAAGGTGCTCCGCTCCGCTGTGGCCAACGCGGTCAACAACGACGGCCAGGACGCCGAGGAGCTCTTCGTGGTGGCCTGCTTCGCCGACGAGGGGACCACGCTCAAGCGGTTCCGTCCCCGCGCCCGTGGTCGCGCGACGCGCATCCGCAAGCGCACCTGTCACATCACTGTGATCGTCGCCCGCATGAGCGACGATCGGCTCGAGATCCTCCGCGCCAAGGCCGAGGGGGCATCCGCTTCGGCGGCCGCCGCCCGCCGCGCCCGCGTGGACGCCAGCCGTCGCCGTGCGGAGGCCGCCCAGTCCGACGGGGTCGACGATGTGGCTGACGAGGTGACCGACGAGGTCGCCGAGGAGCAGGAGGCTGAGGCCGTCGAGACGGAGGCCGTCGAGGCTGATGCCGATGCGGCCGATGAGGACGCGGTCGCTGAGACCGACGCCGATGAGGCCGATGTTGATGAGGCCGATGCTGCCGACGACGCCGATGAAGTGAGCGACGTCGAGGAGCCAGCCGAAGCCGAAGCCGAAGCCGAGAGCGAGGCCGACGCGGCCGACGAGGAGAAGAACTGATGGGCCAGAAGATCAACCCCTACGGCTTCCGCCTCGGCGTGAGCACCGACTGGAAGAGCCGCTGGTTCAGCGACCGCGACTACAAGCAGTACCTCACCGAGGACTGGCAGATCCGCGACACCATCATGGAGCGCCTCGAGTCCGCCGCGATCAGCCGCATCGAGATCGAGCGCACCCGCGACAAGCTCCGCGTCGACATCCACACCGCCCGTCCGGGCATCGTGATCGGTCGCAAGGGCGCCCAGGCCGACGAGCTCCGCCAGATGATCACCAAGGTCACCGGCAACCCGCGGATCCAGCTGAACATCGTCGAGATCAAGACCCCCGAGCTCGACGCCGCGCTCGTCGCCCAGGGTGTTGCCGACCAGCTCGCGAACCGCATCGCCTTCCGTCGGGCCATGAAGCGCGCCGTGCAGAACGCCCAGCGCGCCGGCGCCCTCGGCATCCGCGTCCAGTGCTCGGGCCGCCTCGGCGGCGCCGAGATGAGCCGCACCGAGTGGTACCGCGAGGGCCGCGTGCCCCTGCACACCCTCCGTGCCGACATCGACTACGGCTTCCGCGAGGCCAAGACCGCCAACGGCCGCGTGGGCGTCAAGGTCTGGCTCTACAAGGGCGAGATCGTGCCCTACCGCTCGGCCAACGAGGACAAGATCGCCCGCGAGGCCGCCATGGCCGTCGGCGAGACCTCGGGTCAGACCGCCGACGCCGCCCGTCGCGTCGTGTCGTCGGCCGGCCCCCGCAGTGAGGAGGTCACCGAGGCCGCCCCACTGGTGCGCGAGGCCGATCCCGAGCTCGAGAAGCTCCTCGACGAGGAGGAGACCATCACCCGCCAGACCCGCGAGGGCAACGAGACACCGCACTTCCGTGGTGACGACTGAGAACGAAGGGTCGAGGAGAACACCATGTTGATGCCGCGCAAGGTCGCACATCGCAAGCACCACCGGGGCCGGACCCGCGGTGTCGCCAAGGGCGGCACCCAGCTGTCCTTCGGCGAGTACGGGATCCAGGCGCTCGAGCCGGGTTGGATCACCGCCCGCCAGATCGAGGCCGCCCGTATCGCCATGACCCGCTCCATCAAGCGTGGAGGCAAGGTCTGGATCAACGTCTTCCCGGACAA
>RGGX01000052.1 GCA_010024485.1 Actinomycetota bacterium
CCGACGACTCACCGTCACCGGATCCACCGAGGTCCCCGCCGACTCCACCCCGAGCGGCCCGGCCGCGACCCGGGGCCACACCGTGGTCGATGGCGCCGTCATCGCGTGGGTGTCGAACGCCGATGGACCTCCGAGCGGTTTCGACATCGCGGGGGCACACACCGACTCCCCCGGCCTCCGGGTGCGTCCTCGACCCGATCTGACGAGCGACGGCTGGCATCTCCTCGGGGTCGAGGTGTACGGCGGCATCCTGAACAACTCCTGGCTCGACCGCGACCTCGGTATCGCGGGTCGGATCGTCGACCGCGAGGGCCGATCCACCCTGGTGGACATCCGAGAACCGATCGCCCGCGTACCCCAACTCGCGGTCCATCTCGACCGCGGCGTCAACGACGGTCTCGTCCTCGACCGCGAGCGCCATCTCCGACCGGTGTGGGCGAGCGACGACGACGCGGCCGGTTTCGCGGCCTGGTTGGCGGAGCGGACCGGCGTCAAGCCCGAGTGGTGGGAGTTGTGTCTCGTCGACGTCCAACCGGCATCGGTGATCGGCGCCGATGGGTCCCTGCTCGCCTCGGGCCGCCTCGACAACCTGCTCTCCTGCTGGGCGCTCACCGACGCGCTCGCCGAGGCGACGCCGGCTCCGGGACGGATCGCGGTCATGGTCCTGAACGACCACGAGGAGGTCGGTTCCGCCAGCGCGACCGGAGCCGCCGGCCCACTGCTCGAGCGCGCGCTCACCCGCCTCACCGCTGCCCATGCGACGGGCGACACCAACGTGCCGACCGCCCTGGCCGACGCGCTCGCCGGGTCGATGTGCGTCTCCGCCGACAACGCGCACGCCCTGCACCCGAACTACCCCGACCGCCACGAGCGTTCCCACGCCCCGCTCGTCAACCGGGGGCCGGCCGTGAAGGTCAATGTGAACCAGCGCTACGCCACCACCGCCACCTCGGCGCGACGTTTCACCACCGCCTGCGAGGCCGCCGGGGTGCCGTGGCAGGTGTTCAGCTCCCGCAACGACGTGCCGTGCGGTTCCACCATCGGCCCGATCACCGCGACGCGACTCGGCGTCGACACCGTCGACGTCGGCGTTCCCCAGTTGTCGATGCACTCGGCGCGGGAACTGTGCGGGGTTGACGACCCCGTCTACCTGCGCGCCGCGATGGCCGCCTACTGGTCCGGTTCCGGCACCTGACCGTCGACCTCATACGACCAGCCGACCCTCGTCATCGCGAGGTCGAACAGGCGCTGGAGTTCAGCGTGCAGCAATGCAGACTGCTGCGCGAGGACGGGTCGCGGCACCCGTGAGCCCTCCGGCAGATCCCCCGCCTCCGGCACGATCGGCGCGCCGATCACCACGTGCACCTTCTTCGGGAAGATGAACCGCGCCCCCTTCGGCATGACCCTCTCCGAACCAGCGATACCCACCGGCACGATCGGAACCCGAGCCTTGAGCGCCACGTAGACCGCGCCATCGAACAACGGTTGGATCACCGGACCCTCTTTGCGCTCCCCCTCGGGGAACAGCACCATCGGCTCACCGCTCTCGAGCAGTTCGACCGATCGGCGGAGCGCCTCACGGTCAGCCGTCCCCCGGGTCACCGGGATCGCGCCGAGCGCCGAGAGCACCCATCCGACCCATCGCACCTTCCACATCGAGTCCTTCCCCATGAACCGCAGACGGCGGGTGGTCAGGCAGCCCGCGATCGGGGTGTCGACATACGAGCGGTGCACCGGGGCGAGTACGAAGGGACCCGTCGCCGGGATGTGCTCGCGTCCGACAATCGTCATCCGGGTGTACGAACGGGTGATGACCGCCACGAGGAAACGGGCGAATCGGTAGAAGGCCAATGAGGCCCGGGATGAGCCCACCACGAACGAGTCGGGACGGCTCACCGACCGCCTCCGACCGAGCGCGCCTCCACCTCGGCGACCACCGCGGCCACGACCTCGTCGATCGAGAGGCCCGAGGTGTCGAGGGTGACGGCGGCGGGGTCGACCGCGAGCGGACTCGTCTCCCGGGTCGAGTCGAGCCGGTCCCGTTCGATGATCGAGGCCTCCATCTCGTCGACGTCGCCGCCCGCCTCGGCCACCCGGCGTTCAGCCCGAACCCTCGGCGAGGCGGTCACGAACAACTTCAGATCGGCGTCGGGGAAGACCACGGTCCCGATGTCACGGCCCTCGACCACACCACCGCCTCGGGTCACCACCCAGGAGCGCTGCGCGTCGACCAGCAGCGAGCGAACCGCGGGGTTGGCGGCCACGGAACTGACCGCGGACGTCACCTCGCGACCCCGGATCTCGCGGGTGGCGTCCACCCCGTCCACCATGACCCGCTCCTCGCCGACCGTCATCTCGACCGTCTGAGCGACCCCGAGGACAGCTTCCTCGTCGCGAGGATCCACGCCGCGGCGCAGCACCGCGAAGGTCACCGCCCGGTACATCGCCCCGGTGTCGAGGTAGCCGACCCCCAGCCGATCGGCGACCGCCCTGCCGACCGTCGACTTGCCGGCGCCCGCCGGCCCATCGATGGCGATGACCGGGCCGGTCACCAGCTGGTCCCCTGCGGTCGACCCTCCTCGTAGCCGGCGTGGCTCTGCACCCCGACCACGGCCCGATCCCGGAACTCGGCGATATCGGAGGCCCCGGCGTAGGTGCACGACGACCGGACCCCGGCGACGATCTGATCGATGATGTCCTCGACGCCCGGGCGCGCCGGGTCGAGGTACATCCGCGAGGTGCTGATGCCCTCCTCGAACAACTCCTTGCGGGCCCGCTCCATGTCGGCCTCATCGCGGCTCCGATGCTTGACCGCGCGGTTCGAGGCCATACCGAACGACTCCTTGTAGAGCTGTCCGTCGGTGTCGCGCATCGTGTCGGCAGCCGACTCGTAGGTCCCGGCGAACCAGGAACCGAACATGACGTTGGCAGCCCCACCGGCCAGAGCCAGAGCCACATCACGCGGGAACCGGACACCGCCGTCCGCCCAGATGTGCGCGCCGAGCCGCTCGGCCTCCTCGGAGCACTCCAGGACCGCTGAGAACTGCGGACGCCCGACTCCGGTCATCATGCGGGTGGTGCACATGGCCCCCGGGCCGACGCCGACCTTCACGATGTCGGCTCCGGCCTCCACGAGGTGACGGGTGCCCTCGGCGGTGACCACGTTGCCGGCGACGATCCTCGCCTCCGGCACGGCCCCTCGGACCTGTTCGACCACCGAGATCATCTGCGACTGGTGACCGTGCGCGGTGTCGACGACGATGACGTCGACACCCAGGGCGACGAGCTCGCGGGCCCTACCGACCGGATCGGCGTTCATGCCGATCGCGACCGAGGTGAGCAACCGGCCGTCCGGGTCGAGCGCCGGACGGTAGATCGTGGACCGCAACGCGCCCCGGCGGGTCATGACGCCGAGGAGACGCCCGTCGCCGCCGATCACCGGAGCCACCGAGAGACGATGCTCACCGAGGACGTCGAAGGCCTCCTCCGGGGTCACCTCGGCCGACAGGGTGACCAGATCGGTGGTCATCACATGACGCATCTGGGTGAACCGGTCGAACCCGGCCGAATCCTGTTCGGTGAACACACCCACCGGTCGCTCGTCCGCGTCGACCACCACGATCGCTCCGTGAGCGCGTTTGTGGATGAGGCTGAGTGCCTCGCCGATGGTGTCATGCTCCCCGAGGGTGATCGGGGTCTCGAACACGGGGTGGCGTGCCTTCACCCAGGCGACGACGTCGGCGATGACCTCCGTCGGAATGTCCTGTGGGAGCACCGTCAGTCCACCACGCCGGGCGACCACCTCGGCCATACGACGTCCGGCGACCGCAGTCATGTTGGAGACCACCACCGGAATCGTCGTACCGATCCCGTCGGGGGTCGAGAGGTCGACCCCGAGCCGGGAACCCACCGAGGACAGGCTCGGCACCATGAAGACGTCGTTGTAGGTGAGATCGTGCCCCGGGTGGGGGTGCAGCATCCGCATCAGTTCTCCTCGGCGAACGGGGTCTTCCGCCCACCGATGACGGGAGGCTAACGCCTCGGCGCGCCCCGACCGCCGGAGCGGCGCGACGGTCTACGCTTCGGCCGATGAGTGAGGCCGCGCAGGACACCGACGACCCGACCCCGGTGATGTGCGTCCACGGCTGGGGAGGGTCATTCACCGACACCTGGGAACGGAACGGGTTCACCGCCCTGCTCGCCGATGCGGGTCGGGAGGTGATCGGTGTCGACCTTCTCGGCCACGGACAAGCACCCAAGCCCCACGAACCCGAGGCCTACGCCGACCTGACGACCCGGGTCGTGTCGTCGCTCCCCGACTCGCCGGTCGACGCGATCGGATTCTCCATGGGTGCGCTCACCCTCCTACGCACCGCGGTGGAGCATCCCGGCGCGTTCCGTCGCCTCGTCCTCGCCGGCATCGGCCGCAACGTCTTCGAGTTCGACGAGGACCGCTCGGCGGCGATCGCTCGGGCGGTGTCGGGCGACATCGACGACGAGGACAACCTCTCCCGGCTGTTCGCGCAGTACGCCGCTCGACCGGGCAACGATCCGACCGCCCTCGCCGCCGTGCTCCGCCAACCCCAGCGGGTTCGACTCGACGAGGCCGCGCTCGCCTCGGTCAGTTGCCCGACCCTCGTCATCGTCGGTGACCGCGACTTCGTCCACCCCGCCGACCGACTCGTCGAAGCGATCCCCGACTGCCGATCCGTCGAGTTGCGCAACGTCGATCACTTCGCGACCCCCGACGACTTCGGATTCGTCGACGCGGCCCTCGAGTTCATCGGCGCGATCCCGACCTGAGACCGCGACCGTGGACCGACGCGAACCAGGGGACCTCCCCGTGCTCACCGATGCCGCCGAGGCCGCCCGCCGCCTGGCGGACGGCGGTCTGGTCGCCATCCCGACCGAGACCGTCTACGGGTTGGCCGCTGATGCCACCGATCCGGTCGCGGTCGCCCGGGTCTACGACGTGAAGGGACGCCCGACCGACCACCCCCTCATCGTCCATGTCGCCGACATCGAGACCGCCCGTCGCTGCTGCGTCCTCGACTCGCGAGCAGAGGCGCTGTCGATGCTGTGGCCGGGCCCGCTGACCATGATCCTTCCCCGAACCGAACTCGTACCGGCCGCGGTGACCGGTGGACTCGAGTCGGTGGCGGTTCGAATCCCCGACCATCCACTGACGCTCGAGATGCTCCGCCACCTCGGGGGGCCGGTGGCGGCGCCGTCGGCCAACCGCTTCGGACGGGTGAGTCCGACCACCGCGGACCACGTGGTCGCCGACATCGGCACCCTCCTCGACCCGGTCCGGGACGCGGTGCTGGACGGCGGCCCGTGCCTGGTCGGGATCGAGAGCACCATCGTCGACCTCACCGTCCAACCCGCGCAGATCCTGCGGCCCGGCGCGGTGTCCGGCCAGCTCCTCGATCGTCTGCTGCTACCGGTGTCCGGCTCGCCGACCGCCGCGGCCAGCGGCCCGTCCCGCGCGAGCGGGATGCTCGCCTCGCACTACGCCCCGGCGCGGCCGGTGCAACTCGTGGAGCGGGAGGAACGCGACACCATCGGCAACGACCACACCGCCGTCATCGACCGATCGGACGATCCAGTGGAGGCGGCCCGTCACCTCTACGACGACCTTCGGCGCGCCGACAGCCAACCGGCGTCAGGAGCCACCACGATCACCGTCGTGCTCCCCGCCGACGACGGAGGGATCGGCACCGCCGTCCGGGACCGCCTCAGGAAGGCCGCGGCGCCGCGGGACCACCATCGGACCAGTCGAGACGGTTGAGCCCATCGATCCAGGCGTCGCGGATCTCCATCAGCGACGGCACGGGACCGGCCCCGGCATCACCATCGACGGCCAACGACACGGTGGTCGAGCCGGCATCGGGCGTCAACTCGAGACGGCACCAGATGCCGTACCCGTCGCCGTCACCCCGCAGCAGTGTCTCCAACAGGTAGGGCGGATCGTCATCCACGACCTCGCCGAGTTCGGCAGCCACCAGCAACAGACCCTCGAACGCCTCCACCGGCAGGACATCGACGGTGAACGAGGGCCGGTCGACACCGGTCGGCTCCCTCTCATGGGTCGACGTCTCCGGTCTACGCCCCGCATCGGGGCGTCCGACCCGTTCGCCCCGAAGCGAACCGGCGGAACCGGCCCGCTCAGCGAGGATCCGGAGGGCGGCATCGGCCGCCGCGTTGACCTCGACCATCCGACCGGCGTCTCCACCCCGGTCCGGGTGCGCGGTGGTGGCCAGACGGCGCCGCGCGCGCTGGACCGCCTCGGCATCACAGCCCTCGGGGTCGAGCCCGAGCACCGAGAAGCAGTCGATGTCGCTACCGCTCACGATGTGTACCCCGACCGTTCAAGCGCCATGGTCGCGCAGTTCGGCGTACCGCTCGCGAATCCCGACGGAGTCGTGACCGCTCGCCGGCTCTACGACGGCACCCACGCCCAGACCCCACCGATCGGCGACCTCCAACGGGTCCTCGCCCGTGAGCACCGCCGCCGCCTGGACCGCGGCACCGGTTGCCACGACCTCCTGGGTCTCCTGGTGCACCACCTCCAGTCCGTGCGCGGCACCGACAAGGGCTGCCACCACGGCTCGGACGGCTCGGGAGCGGGCCGCGCCGCCGGTGAGGACCACCCGGCCGGACACCGGCACCTGGGCGACGAGGGCATCGAGTGCGTCGATCATCCCGCACACCACGCCATCGACCACCGCCGCAGCGAACTGCTCACGCGACACGTCGCTTCTCAGGCCCGCCAGCATCCCGGTGGCCGTCGGGCGATCAGGGGTGCGCTCCCCGTCGAGATACGGGAGCAGCGTCAACCCGCCCGAGCCTGAGGCGAGTGCGAGCTCATCGAAGACCTCATGCTCGACGCCGAGCAGGCGACGGGCGGCGTCGAGCACCTTCGCGCCATTGAGGGTGCACACCAGCGGCAGGAATCGCCCGGTGGCGTCAGCGAATCCGGCGACCGCGCCGGACGGGTCGTGAGCGGCGACCTCCGTGCAGGCGTACACCGTGCCGGAGGTGCCGATCGACATCGCGACGTCCCCGGGGGCGAGCGCCATGCCGAGTGCTGCCGCCATGTTGTCCCCGGTGCCCGGGCCGACGAGCCTCCCCTCCCACTCGCCAGCTGACTCGGTGGGCGCGAGCACCCTCGGGGTCACCGTCGACCAGTCGCGGTCGGCGTCGACGGTGTGGAGCACCGACTCGACGTACCGGTTCTCCACCGGATCGAAATAGCCGGTGCCGGAGGCGTCCCCCCGATCGGTGGTCATCTCCCCGGTCAGGCGCATGGTGAGCCAGTCGTGTGGGAGCAGCACATGCGCCATGCGCGCCCAGGCCTCGGGTTCACTGCGGTGCAACCAGGAGAGTTTCGTCACCGTGAAGGCGGCCACCGGGACGCTCCCGGTCGCCTCTGCCAGACCCTTCGCGCCGCCGGGCACGTTCTTGACCAGCCAGGTCGCGTCGGGGGCGCTCTCGGTGTCGTTCCAGAGTTTGGCAGGCCTGATGACCCGTCGGTCATCGTCGAGGGTGACCATCCCGTGCTGCTGACCCGCCACGGAGACGGCGAGCGGGTCTGCCCCCTCTGCCGACGCCTGTTCCCAGGCCTGCGTCAGGGCACCCCACCACGACTCCGGTTCCTGCTCACTGACCGGGGGCGTCGTCGGTGAGTGCGCGGCGCGACCAGCGCCCACCACCGTGCCATCGTCGACGCGCCGGAACTCGACCTTGGTGCTCTGCGTCGACGAGTCGACCCCTGCCACTACTCCAGGGTCTCCGGTCCGCGACAGCACGGCTCGATCGTAGGTTCTCGGGCCTCTCGGGGCGGGCCCGGGGCACCAGCACCGCCGATCCACCCCTCCGACCGCGTTGGATCGTCCGAAAGGTATTGGCCGCACGGCTTGTCCCTGAGCGAATAAGGGCTTAGCCTTGCTCGCTGACAACCATGGGCCGTTCACCGGCCCCGAATCTCCATAGGGGGAGACACATGCAGAAGACACGAGTGCGCCGTTTCGGCGCGATGCTCGTGGGTCTGTCGCTCGTGGCCGCGGCTTGCGGTGGCGATGATGACGGAGACACAGCAGAAGCACCGGCTGATGAGCCGGCTGCCGCGGAGGAGCCGGCCGATGAGCCGGCCGCCGAGGGCAAGACCGAGATCCTGGTGACCGGTCCCGAGCGCTCGGAAGAGCAGGCTGGGGCCCTTCAGGAGGTCCTCGGAGCCTGGGGTGAGGCCAACGGCGTCGAGGTGACCTACCTCGGCAGCGCCGACTGGGAAGCGGAGATCAACACGCAGGTC
>RGGX01000053.1 GCA_010024485.1 Actinomycetota bacterium
AGCAGACCCTGACCGATCGCCATCTGCACGCTGTCGCCGACATAGAAGCCGTAGCCCTCGTCCTCGCTGATCACCCCGCGCTCGGCGTATCGCTTCTTGAGGTCGTCGTCAGGGACGGTGCCGTCGAACTCATAGGGCAGTTCGATACCGCTGTCGGTGCCGAAGCCGAACAGTTCGATCTGCTCCTGGAACACCGGCTCGCCGTCGTTTCGGACGTGGATCTCCTCGCCGATGCGGTAGAAGAACGCGTCGGACGACACCGCGAGGGCGTCCTCCACATCGACATCGCCGTAGACGCACGGTGCCCCGGTTCCGCAGAGGGCGTTCTTGAAGTTGCAGCGGATGAGCCCGGCATCGCAGCGTTCGGGATTGACGCTGTACAGGTCGTAGGTGCCGGTGTCGGTGTACTTCTCGTCCGCGGTGATGAGCCCGGTGGCGAGGGCCGCGTGCGCCACAAAGGGTTTGAAGGTCGAACCGAGGTTGTAGCGGCCCTGGACGCCACGGTTCACGAGGATCGACTCATCGGGGTCGATGGGTGAGCCGTCCGGTTTCTGCGACGGGAAGATCTCCCGGAACTTGGTGCCGGAGATATCGGCCTCGAACCAGCGGTTGTCGAAGGTCGGGTAGCTCGCGATCGCCTTCACCTCACCGGTGTCGTGGCGCATCACCACCACGGATCCGGCGGGCGCCTTGTAGGGAACGAACTCGGGCAGGGTCGGATCGAGGAGCTCGGTCGTCCCGTCGGGCAGGCGGATGGTGGGGTTGCGGACGCCCTGGTTCCGTCGTGCCCGCAACGCTGTCTCAAGGGCCTGCTCGGCGTACTGCTGCACGTCGAGGTCGATGGTGAGCTGGATGTCGTACCCGTTGACCGGGGCGACCTCTTCGAGCACCCGGACCGGACGGTTCGCGGCGTCGACCTCGAGCACCCGGTATCCCCAGGTGCCGTGCAGGAGTGACTCCATCGATCGCTCGACACCGAACTGGCCGACCCGCTCGTTGCGGAGGTAGCCGAGGGTGAGATACGTCTCGAGCTGCTCGGCGGTGATGGCGCCCATGTAGCCGACGACATGGGCGGCGTGCGGCGCATACGGGTACACCCGCCGCCATTCGTTGACGATCTCCACGCCGGGGAGGTCCTCGACGCGCTCGAGGATCGCGATCGCGGTCTGCTCGTCGATGTCCTCTCGCACCGGCATGGGCAGGAAGGTCGAGTAGTAGCCGGACTGGTAGCGGTCCTCCATCTCGGCCGACGGCACCCCCACCCAGCCCTCGAGACGCGAGAAGAGCTCGGTGCGCGCCGATCTGGTCTGCATCGCGCGCCAGTCGACCGCCACCGTCAGGATGCGCTCGTTGTCGGCCAGGATCCGGCCCTCGACATCGAAGATCCGCCCGCGCTCGGGCGCCAGCTGCACCACGCGCGTCTTCGACCGGTCGACCCGCTGCTGCAGTTCCTCAGCCCGGACGGTCTGCAGGAACCACAGCCGCACCCCGAGCAGCGACACCAGGATGACGCCGACGGTGGCGAGCACACCGAGTCGAACCGCTCGACGATCCCCTGCCATACCAACAGTGTGCCGTGTGAGGCAGCCGGGCCGCCGTCACGCCGGATCACACCTCCGAACGGATCTCCGGGGGAAGCTTCATCTCGGTCTGTTGCAGACTGAGCGACCAGCGGCCGAGCGGAGCCAGCACCGGACTGCAGACCATGGCGGCGACCGCGACGACGACGACCACCGTGACCAGCCCGGTGCCCGAGACCGCGGCCTCCCCGATGAAGAGTCTGACCACCGGCACCATCGCCTCGCCGACCGCCGCCCCGATGGCGCTCTGGAGCGCGAGGATCCACCAGTGACTCTCGATCCGGAACAGGCGGCCGACCCCGGCGACGTAACCGGCAAGGGCCATCGTGACCGCTGTCGCTCCGAGCGGGGTGCCGACCGCGAGGTCGTACATCAGCCCCATCGCGAACCCGACCACCGCTCCCCGCTCGACCCCGCCGACCGCCCCGGTCGCGGCGGCGAAGGCCAGGACGATCTGGACCGACACTCCGAACGGGCGGAGCTCCACGAGCAGCGTCGTCTGGATCGCGAGCAGGACGAGGCCGATCGGGATGACCCGCGCCACCCAGGAGTTCATGAGGAACCCGATCACTGTTGCAACTCCGTCGGCGGTTGATACAGGACGATGCGGACGAACTGGAGACGACCGAGTTCCGGCGAGAGTGAGATCTCCAACTCCTGACCAGCGGTTCCGGCACGGGTGATCACGTTCGCGACGCGACCGACCGGGATGCTCGGCGGGGCGAGCGAGGTGCTGCCACCGGCGGTGAAGACGGTGTCACCCACCTCGATCCGCCCGAAGGCCGAGTTGCCCGCGACAAACGACACCCGGGGAAGTCGCTCGTCACCCTGGCCACGCAGCACGCCGGTCTCGCGAATCACCTCGACCTCGGGGGTCTCGACGGCGGTCTCGTCGGGCAGAGAGGTGGAGGTTGAGGTGGAGATGAGGAACTCCTCGCGAACGGCCCCCTGATCGGAGCCGGGGAAGGTCTCCTCGGGTTCCTCGACCGTGGTCGTCGTGAACCCCGGCACCACCTGGTCGGGCTGCTCCCCTCCGATGGAGACGATCTTCACCTGCACGGCGTAGGAGGGATCGGTGACGAGCATGATCACGCTCGAC
This sequence comes from Actinomycetota bacterium, assembly GCA_010024485.1. GTDB lineage: Bacteria > Actinomycetota > Acidimicrobiia > Acidimicrobiales > Ilumatobacteraceae > Casp-actino5. The sequence goes on from RGGX01000053.1 coordinate 2,680, forward strand.
GTCGGCGCCACTCTGGTCACCTTGCCCACCAAGCCGGCCTCGTTGACCGCCGGCATCCCGACGCGGATGCCGTGGATGGACCCGCGGTCGATCTCCACCTGCTGGTCGAAGTTGGTCGGTGACTGACCGACGAGACGGGCGGTGACCGAGTCGTAGGAGGCCAACGACTCGAGGCTGTTGAGCGCGAGCAGGTCCTGGTTCTCGATGATCGCGTTCTGAGCGGCGATCTCCGCCGAGCGCTGGGCGTCGACCTGAGCGCGAAGGGCCAGGTTCTCCTCCTCGAGGGCATCGAAGTCCGAGTAGGCCCGCCACAGTCGCTCGACCGGAGCCGACGCCACCTCGGCCGCCTGCTGGAACGGTTCGAGCGCGACGCTGAACCCGGAGCGCGCGGCGTCGAACAGGCGGTTGCCGCGGAGGTCGAGGGTGAGCAGCAGCGCCGAGGTCAGCGCGAGCGCGATGATGACGCGACGGCGACCGGCCGAGTAGAGGGGCATGCGGACCCCGTCAGAGATCGCCGCCGAGCGACATCAGACTGCGCATCGCATCGATGTTCTCGAGCGCCTTGCCCGAGCCGATCACCACGCTGAACAACGGGTCCTCGGCGATACGGATGGGCATTCCGGTCTCATGGGCCAGTCGGTCGGGCAGACCCTGCAGGAGGGCGCCTCCTCCTGTGAGCGTGATCCCCTCCTCCATGATGTCGGCCGCGAGTTCCGGGGGTGTGCGGTCGAGTGCCGCCTTCACCGCGTCGACGATCGCGCTCACCGGTTCCTCGAGGGCCTCGCGGACGTGCTCGGTGGTGAGTTGAATCGTTCGCGGAAGGCCGCTGATGAGGTCCCGGCCGCGGATGTCGGCGGTGACCTCCTCGGGAAGGGGCCAGGCCGATCCCATCTGCACCTTGATCTCCTCGGCGGTGCGCTCGCCGATGGCAAGGGAGAACTCCTTCTTGGCGTACTGCAGGATCGCGTCGTCGAGCTCATCGCCGGCCACGCGCACGCTCTGGGCGGTCACGATGCCGCCGAGGGAGATGACCGCGACCTCGGTCGTACCACCCCCGATGTCGACCACCATGGAGCCGGCCGGCGCGTGCACCTGGAGATCGGCCCCGATGGCCGCCGCCATCGGCTCCTCGATGATGTGCACAGGCTTGCGGGCACCGGCGTACTCCGCGGCGTCCTGCACGGCCCGCTGCTCCACGCCGGTGATTCCCGAGGGGACGCAGATGATCATCCGCGGTTTCGACCACTTCGAGCCGTGCACCTGCTGGATGAACCAGCGGAGCATCTTCTCGCAGACCTCGAAGTCAGCGATGACGCCGTCTTTCAGGGGGCGGACCGTGCGGATGTGATTCGGGGTGCGCCCCATCATCTGTTTGGCCTGGTGCCCGACCGCGACCGGGCGGCCGTCGTTGACGTTGATGGCCACCACCGAGGGTTCGTCGAGCACGATCCCCGCCCCACGGGCGTAGATCAAGGTGTTGGCGGTGCCGAGGTCGATCGCGAGGTCACGGCCGAGTCCGAGTGGATTGCTACGTACCACGTGATCCTCCTTCCCGGCCCCCGCGGCTCCCCGGCGTCGACGCCGGGGCGCTCAAATGTTACAGATTGGGGAAGAAAATGCCGATCTCACGCTCGGCGCTGGCCAACGAGTCGCTACCGTGCACGAGGTTCTCCGTGAACAGGATGCCGAGATCGCCTCGGATCGTGCCGGGGGCGGCGGTGCGCGGGTTGGTGGCGCCCATCATGGTCCGCACGACCTCCCAGGTGTCCTCCGGCCCCTCGACCACCATCGCGACGACCGGACCACGACTCATGAACGCGACCAGGTCGGCGTAGAAGCCCTTCCCGACGTGTTCCTCGTAGTGACGCTCGAGGGTCGCGGCATCGAGGGTGCGCAACTCCATGGCGACGATGGAGAGGTTCTTGGCCTCGAAGCGGGAGATGATCTCCCCGGTGAGCTTTCGCTCGACGGCATCGGGTTTCAGCAGGACGAGGGTGCGGTCTGACATGGCCGGCAGGCTACCGGCGCGATCGCGTCTGCTGCCCTCAGGAGAGCAGGCGCCGGTACTCGCTGCGGGCGGCTCCCGCCACATAGATCGATCCGGCCGCCAGCACCGCGTCCTCAGCATCGAGGTGCCGCACCGAGAGGGCGCAGGCCTCCTCGATCGACTCGCAGACCAGAACCTCCTCACATCCGAGCTCCCGCGCTGCCCGAGCCACCTCAACGGCGGGCACCCCCCTCGGGCTCGGCGCGGTACAGGTGATCACCCGGTCGAACTCATCGGCCCGGACCGCCGCGAGCATCTCATCGGGAGCGCGCAGGGTTCCGACCAGGAGCACCCTGCGACCGTCGGGCGCGAAGTCTCCGAAGAAGACCTGCGCGCAGGTGTCGGCCCCCGCTGGGTTGTGGGCGCCGTCGATCACCACGAGGGGTTGGACACCGACCACCTCGAACCGTCCGGGCACCTCGACGGAGCCGAAACCCTCGGTGACGATCTCGGGGGCGAGCGGCGCGGCGAAGAACGTCTCGACCGCGGTGAGCGCCACCGCCGCGTTCTCCCCCTGATGGGATCCGTGCAGGGGCACGAACACGTCGGTGTGGATCGTCGTTGGGGTCCGCAGGTCAAGGAGGCGACCGCCGACGGCGAGGGAGTTGTCGACGGTGGCGAAGTCCTCGTCGCGGGTGAGCATCGACGCGTGGGGCTCCGCCGCGAAGATCGGGTGGAGGGATGGGTCGTCGACGCCGACGACCACCGCCGACCCCGGCTTGATTATGCCGGCCTTCTCGCGGGCGATGTCAGCGACGGTGGGGCCGGCGAACTCGGTGTGGTCGAGGCCGATGTTGGTGACGACCGCGACCTGCGCCTCGGCGACGTTGGTGGCGTCCCACCGGCCGAGCATGCCGACCTCGAGAACGATCACGTCCACGGCGGAGTCGGCGAAGTACCGGAAGGCGGCGGCGGTCATCGCCTCGAAGTAGGTGGGGCGCACACCGGTCATGACCTCCAGGCCGGCGATGGCCGCGATCTGCTCGCCGAGGTCGTCACCCGGTATCGGTTCGGCATTGCGCCGGATCCTCTCGGTGATGTGTTCGAGGTGAGGGCTCGTGTACGTGCCGACGGTCAGACCCGAGGCCATGAGGAGCCGGGTGATCATCTGGACGGTCGATCCCTTGCCGTTCGTGCCGGTCACATGGATGACGGGTGCGCAGTGCTGCGGGTCGCCCATGGCTGCGCAGAGGGCACGGATGTTGTCAAGTGAGGGCGAGTCGACCCGACCCGTGACGTCGTAGGAGGCGTGCTCGTCGAGGTAGCGAAGCGCGGACTGCAGGTCCATGGGGAGATGTGAGCCGGTCAGCTGGCGGCGCGGCGCTGGCGCGTCGAGGCTCCGCTCTTTCGGGGCACGAGCGTCGGGTTCACCCGGTCCCGCACGGTGTCACCGTCGATGACGACACGACCGATGTCCGTCCGTCCCGGAAGCTCGAACATCGTCTGGAGGAGGACCTCCTCGAGGATCGCGCGGAGACCGCGGGCCCCGGTTCCTCTCAGGATCGCCTGATCGGCCACCGCCGCGAGCCCGTCCTCCGTGAACTCGAGTTCGACATCCTCGAACTCGAAGACCTTCTGGTACTGCTTCACCAGGGCGTTCTTCGGCTCGGTCAGGATCTTGACGAGGGCATCGCGGTCGAGGCTGCTGACGACACCGACCATGGGGAGTCGCCCGATGAACTCGGGGATCATCCCGAACTTCACGAGGTCCTCCGGGAGCACCTTGGTGAAGAGCTCACCCGGGTCGCGCTCGTTCTTCGATCGGACATTGCCGTGGAATCCGACTCCCTGGTCGCCGACCCGCCGCTCGATGATCTGCTCGAGGCCGGCGAAGGCGCCACCGAGGATGAACAGGACGTTCGTGGTGTCGATCTGGATGAACTCTTGATGGGGGTGCTTGCGGCCGCCCTGGGGCGGGACCGAGGCCTGGGTGCCCTCGAGGATCTTGAGGAGGGCCTGTTGCACCCCCTCGCCCGACACATCTCGCGTGATGGACGGGTTCTCGCTCTTGCGGGCAACCTTGTCGATCTCGTCGATGTAGACGATGCCGGTCTCGGCGCGCTTCGTGTCGAAGTCGGCGGCCTGGATCAGCTTGAGCAGGATGTTCTCGACGTCCTCACCCACGTAGCCGGCCTCGGTGAGCGCGGTGGCATCGGCGACGGCGAAGGGGACATTCAGCATCCTCGCCAGCGTCTGCGCGAGATGGGTCTTGCCGCATCCGGTCGGACCGAGGAGCAGGATGTTCGACTTGGCCAACTCGACATCGTCGCGACGCCCGATACCGCTCGACTGCTGGTACTGGATGCGCCGGTAGTGGTTGTAGACCGCGACCGAGAGGATCTTCTTGGCGTGGACCTGACCGACGACGAACTCGTCGAGGAACTCGCAGATCTCCTGCGGCGCCGGCAGGTGCTCGAAGGAGACCTCGGAGGTCTCGGTGAGCTCCTCCTCGATGATCTCGTTGCAGAGATCGATGCACTCGTCGCAGATGTAGACGCCGGGCCCGGCGATCAGTTTCTTGACCTGTTTCTGCGACTTGCCGCAGAACGAGCACTTCAGCAGTTCGCCGCTCTCGCCGAATTTCGCCACTACTGCTGCCCCTTCATCCGATTCAGATGTCCGTCGAGCCGAGGCTCAACGGATGGCCCCAGCGCGGTCGACGACCGCCCGGGACTCGATCACCTGATCGATGATGCCATATTCGACAGCCTCAGATGCCTCCATAACGAAATCACGGTCGGTGTCGGCGTGGATCCGGTCGAGTGGCTGACCGGTGTGTCGGGCGAGGATCTCCTCGAGGATGTCGCGCATCCGGAGGATCTCCTTGGCTGCGAGTTCGAGATCGGTGACCTGCCCGTAGCCCACCTGTCCGTAGGGCTGGTGCAGGAGGACGCGGGAGTGCGGGAGCGCGAGACGCTTGCCCTTGGTGCCGGCCGCCAGCAGCACGGCGGCGGCGGAGGCGGCCTGGCCGAGGCAGATCGTGGCGATGTCGTTGCGGATGAACTGCATCGTGTCGTAGATCGCGAACAGGGCGGTGATGTCACCACCCGGCGAGTTGATGTAGATGTTGATGTCCTTGTCGGGGTTCTCCGACTCGAGGTGGATCAACTGGGCGCAGATCAGCGAGGCGATCTGATCGTCGACCGGGGTCTGCAGGAAGATGATGTTGTCCTTCAGCAGACGGCTGTAGAGATCGTAGGCGCGCTCTCCGCGCGACGTCTGCTCGACGACGTTGGGAACGAGGTAGTTGGTCGCTTCCAGGTTCATCACTCGTCTCCTTCGCTCACGTCATCATCCTCGCCGTCCGCGGCTG
>RGGX01000054.1 GCA_010024485.1 Actinomycetota bacterium
GAGCCGGACACTCCGTCGAGGCCCCGGAGAGGATCGATGTGTGCCCGACCTTCGCCGCAGCGGCGATCGCGCCCATCGCCGAGGTCGACCGACAGCGCCTGCTCCGGCTCACCTCCGAGTCCCAGCGTCGGGCGGCCGTCGAGGAGGCCCTCGACGACCTCGAGGCGATCCTGCGGTTCTCCGGCGACTGAACGCCGGTTGAACGGCGATCCCGGGCGGGACCGGTTCGGCCGACGGGCTGATAGGAATAGTCCCATGGCCGACAGGGGCACCCCGAGTGTCAACGAGGTGGTCGACGCGGTCATCGCGTACGCCAAGGACCAGACGATCGGACCGCTCCGTGGTGCCGGTCGCTGGGTGTTGTGGGGTGCCGTGGGGGCGATCCTCCTCGGTTCCGGGGCACTGCTCCTGATCCTCGGTGTGCTGCGGCTGGTGCAGGTCGAGTGGAGCTCCGTCGGTTCCGACTGGAACTGGTCGTGGATCCCGTATCTCATCGCGCTGGTCATAGCGATCGTGCTCCTGATCGTGACCCTCACCAGGATCAACCGGGGACATCTCGCCCGAACCGACGCCGACCGGGAGGACCGCCATGGCTGATCACGAGAACGCCCGAACGACCTCCAAGGACGACCTCCAGGAGACCCTCCAGGGTTTCCAGGACGGTCTCCGAGGTGCTGTCGAGGACCGACGGCAGACCCTCGTGACCGTCGGTGCGGCGATCGGCGTCGCCGTCGTGGTCGTCGCGTTCCTCCTCGGTCGTCGCGTCGGTCGTCGTCGCACCACGTTCGTCGAGATCCGGCGGGTCTGAGCGCGGCCGTGGCCCGCTTCTCTCCGAGAGCACTCGCCCGATCCGCCGTGCGGCGCGGTGTCGTGCGCAACGAACGGGGCTGGAGGGTGATCGGCTGGGTGATCCTGGTCGGTCGATTCGTCGGGCGTTCGGTGCGGCGCACCCCTGAGCGTCTGACGGTGCAGCGGCTCCGCCCGGGACAGGGTCTCGATGTCCGCACCAGAAGGAACCGCCGCCCATGATCGTGCGCCTGCGTCAACCGAGGCGCGAGGTGGAGATCCCCGGAGGGCGGGCGGCCCACGCGGTCCTGCGCGATCTCGGTCTGAGTCGCGAGGGCCATCTGGTGATCTGCAACGGGACCCTCGTTCCCTCCGACACGATGCTCGCGGACGACGACGTCGTTGAGATACGTCCGGTGATCTCCGGAGGCTGAATGTCGAAGTGCCGATCCTGCGGCGAGCCGGCGGTGGTGGACCTGCCACGGCACAACGCCAACTTCTGCAGCGTTCACCTGCAACAGCTGTGCACCCGGCAGGTGGAACGCGCCATCTCCGACCACTCGATGTTCGCTCCCGAGGATCGGATCCTCGTGGCGGTGAGCGGGGGCAAGGACTCGCTCGCCCTCTGGGACATGTTGATCGAACTCGGATATCGCGCCGACGGCCTCTACATCGGTCTCGGTATCGGGGAGTACAGCGAGGAGAGCCATCGGATCACCGCCGAGTTCGCGGATACGCGGGGGCTCACCCTGCACACCGTCGACCTCAGGGCGGAGCACGGCTTCGACATCCCGACGGCGGCCAGGGCCACGAAGCGGGTGCCGTGTTCGGCCTGCGGCCTGTCGAAACGGCACATCTTCGACCGCGAGACCAGACGACACGGATACGACGTGCTCGCCACCGGTCACAACCTCGACGACGAGGCAGCGGTGCTCCTCGGGAACACGATCCGCTGGGATGTCGACTACCTGTCGAGGCAGTCGCCGGTGCTCCCGGAGCGCCACGGGTTCCCGCGCAAGGTGAAGCCGCTCATCCGACTGACCGAGCGCGAGATGGCGGCGTGGTGTGTGGTTCGGGGTATCGACTATGTGGTCGAGGAGTGCCCGATGGCGATCGGGAACCGGCACGCAGGTCTGAAGGAGACGCTGAACGCGATGGACGAGCGCTCGCCCGGGACCAAAGCCTCGTTCTACCTCGGTTTCCTCGACCGGATGGCACCCCTGCTCCGGGAACGAACCGATGCCGAGGCCGCTCCCGAGGCCTGCCCGAGCTGCGGGTCACCGTCATCGAGCGACGGCATGCCATGCTCGTTCTGTCGGCTGGAGGAGAACGCCGGCTCGCACGAGCCGGTTCCGGTCCGCATGGTGTTGAATCGGGTCGCGCGTCGGGCGTTCGACGCCCAGTGGGGGGAGGAGAGCTCAGATGACCGAGGGTGATCGCGGCTTCGCCGTCGGAGAACGGGTGATGCTCCTCGACAGCAAGCGGCGACGGTATCTCGTCGAGTTGGTCGCCGATGGCGAGTTCCACAGCCACGCGGGCTACGTCGCGCACAGCTCGATCATCGGCTCCGCGGAGGGCACCGTGGTCGAGAGCACCAAGGGCGCCGAGTACGTCGTGCTGCGTCCGACGCTCGAGGACTTCGTCCTGGAGATGCCCCGAGGCGCCCAGGTCATCTACCCGAAGGACCTGGCGCCGATCCTGATGCTGGCCGATATCGCGCCGGGGGTGCGGGTGTTCGAGAGCGGTCTGGGCTCCGGGGCGCTCTCGACCGCCATGCTGCGAGCCGGCGCCGAGGTCACCGGCTACGAGGTCAGGGAGGACTTCGCGAATCGGGCCCGAATCAACGTGCGCTCATTCCTGGGCGAGGGTGCCCTCGAGCGCTATCACGTCTCGGTGGCCGACTCCTATGCCGGGATCGACGAGTCCCTCGGGCCGTTCGACCGCGTGGTGCTCGACCTCCCCGAGCCCTGGCAGGTCGTGCCGCACGCGGAGCGCGTTCTGCGACCCGGGGGGATCCTGCTGGCCTACACGCCGTCGATCACCCAGGCCTCGCAGACGAGGGAATCCCTGCGCGGGCGCTGGATCGAGAACCGGACCATCGAGGTGCTGCACCGGGGCTGGCATGTGGAGGGCCAAGCTGTCCGACCCGACCATCGCATGGTCGCCCACACGGGATTCCTGACGTTGGCGCGCTTCCTGGGCCGCTCGGCGGAGCGGATCGCTCGCGACGGCTGACCGCTCAGCAGCGGTCGCTGGACCTCAGGGCTCGATGAAGATGCACTCGCCGGGGCACTCCTCGGCGGATTCGATCACACCGTCGAGCTGACCCTCGGGGATCTCGGCGAGCCCGTCGGCCCCCTGGGCGTTGCCCTTGGCCTCGGCGAAGATCTTGTCGCCTTCCTTGACGTAGGCGAGACCATCGTCGAGGAGGGTGAAGACGTCGGGTGCGATCTCCTCGCAGAGGCCGTCTCCCGTGCACAGATCCTGATCGATCCAGACCTTCATGTCGTTGGGGCTCCTTGTGGGGGTCCGATAGATGGTCCGATCATCCTAACGGGACGGTGCCGCGGACGCAGGATGCTCCGTGGGACTCTTTCCGCGGCCCGGTGTAGGGTCGGAATCGGAGGTGTGCGGTGCAGCCTGAATCTGATCCAGAGTCGAACGTGGCCGCAACGGGAGCCACTCCCGCACCGGGAGCGGACGCGCCCCGGGTGCGCATCCTCGAGGAGCGCCTCCTCGAGGTCAAGGGTCGCCTGGCCGCCGCGACCGCGCAGAACGAGAAGTTGTCGTACACCCTCCGGGAGTCGCGCGAGCACATCGCGGCGCTCCGTGAGGAGGTCGACAAGCTGACCCGGCCGCCGAGCCCCTACGCGGTCGTGGCGGGGATCAACTCGGACGGCACCCTCGATGTGCATTCCATGGGTCGCAAGATGCGCGTCGAGATGGATCCGTCACTCGAGGCCGACGCGATCGAGCCGGGCGATGAGGTGTACCTGAACGACTCCTCAGCGGTCGTCGGGCACCGTCGATCGGATCCCGTCGGCGAGGTGGCCACCCTCCAGCACCTGCTCGAGGACGGCGTCCGCGTCGTGGTCACCGGCCGTGGCGACGAGGAGCGGGTCTGCGAGCTCGCCGGCTCGCTGCGCGGCACCAGACTGCGTCTCGGCGACCGCGTGCGCATCGACCCCCGGGCGTCGGTCGTGCTCGAGGTCCTGCCCCGTCCCGAGGTGGACGAGCTGCTGCTGGAGGAGGTCCCCGACGTCGGTTACGACGACATCGGTGGTCTCAGCGTCCAGATCGAGGCGATCGCCGATGCCGTCGAGCTGCCGTTCCTCCATCAGGAGTTGTTCGCCGAGCATCGACTCCCCGCTCCGAAGGGGATCCTGCTCTACGGCCCACCCGGATGCGGCAAGACCCTGATCGCGAAGGCCGTGGCGAACAGCCTGGCCCGGAAGGTCGCCGCCCAGATGGGTGAGGGCAAGGGTCGGAGCTACTTCATCAACATCAAGGGTCCGGAGCTGCTCAACAAGTACGTCGGTGAGACGGAGCGTCAGATCCGACTGATCTTCCAGCGCGCGCGGGAGAAGAGCGAGGAGGGTTGGCCGGTCATCGTCTTCTTCGACGAGATGGACTCGATGTTCCGGACGCGCGGCACTGGGATCTCCTCCGACATGGAGTCGACCGTGGTGCCGCAGTTGCTCGCGGAGATCGACGGCGTGGAGGGTCTGCGGAACGTCATCGTCATCGGTGCCACGAACCGCGAGGACCTCATCGACCCGGCCATCCTGCGCCCCGGACGCCTCGACGTGAAGATCAAGATCGAGCGCCCCGATGCCGACGCCGCGCGAGAGGTGTTCGCCCGGTATCTGACCGACGAGATCCCGATCGCCGAGGGCGAGTCGGTGGGCGACCTCATCTCGCGAACCGTGGAGGCGATGTACGCCGACCTCCCCGAGAACCGGTTCCTCGAGGTGACCTACCAGAACGGCGACCGCGAGGAACTCCACTTCAAGGACTTCGCATCGGGCGCGATGATCGAGAACATCGTCCGGCGCGCGAAGAAGTCGGCGATGACCTCCCGAACACCACGAACCCGGATGACTGGGCGAAGATCTCCGGCCGCAAGGGCGAACGGATCACCTTCATCCGCACCCTCATGAACGATGACGAGCGAACGGGATCCGGTGGTCGGGCCATCGAGCGTTCCTCGACCGGTCAGTACCTGTAGGGGCACCATGGCGATCCCCAAGGTCTGCGGTATCGAGACCGAGTACGGCATCTTCGTCCGAGGCGCCGAGAACGATCCGGTCGCGGCCTCATCGCTGTTGGTGAACGCCTACGCGGACCGGCTGGGAAGTCGCCCGGGCTGGGACTACGAGCACGAACGGCCGAGTTCCGACGCGCGGGATCCCGACCTCCCCTCGCCGTTTGGGGTCGGCGACCCGGAACTCGAGTCCCGGCTGGTGAACACCGTCCTGCGGAACGGGGCGCGCTTCTACGTCGACCACGCCCATCCGGAGTTGTCCACCCCGGAGGTGCGCGACGCGATCGACGCCGTCCGCTGGGACGCCGCCGGGGAGGAGGTCCTGCGGCGGTCGGTGGAACTGGCCTCGCGACACCTCCCCGACGGCGCGGAGATCGTGATCCACAAGAACAACTCCGACGGGAAGGGCAACTCCTACGGCTGCCACGAGAACTACCTGGTCGATCGTCAGGTCCCGTTCGGCCGCGTCGTCAACGGGGTCCTCGCCCACTTCGTCAGTCGACAGGTGGTGTGCGGTGCCGGCAAGGTCGGATCGGAGTTCCCGGGGCAGGAGCCGTCCGCCGTGCCCTTCCAGATTTCGCAGCGGGCCGATTTCTTCGAGGAGCAGGTGGGCCTCGAGACCACGATCCGACGTCCGATCGTCAACACCCGCGACGAACCGCACGCCGACCCGATGGTGTACCGCCGTCTCCACGTCATCTGCGGGGACGCGAACATGTCCCAGGTCTCCACCCTGGTGAAGGTGGGGTCGACGGCGATCATCCTCGCGATGATCGAGGACGGAGCCCTGGGCGACGAGTTGCTGCCGGCCAACCCGGTGACCGCGGTGCGTCAGATCAGCCACGACCCGACCCTGAGGGCGACCATCCTCCTGGACGACGGCCGGCGCATGACCGGACTCGACATGCAGGAGGCCCTCCACGAGCAGGCGCTCCGCTGGTTCGATCGCTTCGGTCCCGAGTCGGTCGGGGCGGAGGCCGGAACGGAGAGCCTCCGTCGCTGGGGTGAGGTCATCGCATCGCTCCGATCCGACGATGGACGGGCGGCTGCGTGGGTGGACTGGGTCGCCAAGTCGAGGATCATCGACGCCTACGCGACCCGGCACGATGTCGCTCCCGGCTCGCCTCGCCTCCGCGCGATCGACCTGCAGTACCACGACCTGCGTCCGGAGCGCTGCCTGGCCGCCAGGGCCGGTCTGGAGGACGTGGTCCCGGCCGAGGCCGTGCTCCGGGCCGTCGACGAGCCGCCATCGGACACGAGGGCCTTCTTTCGTGGTCGGTGCTTGGGCAAGTTCGCCGAGAGCGTGGTGGCCGCGAACTGGGACTCGATGGTCTTCGACCTCGGCCACGATCCTCTGCGCCGAGTCCAGATGTCGGAACCGTTGCGCGGGACCGCTGACCTCGTCGCTAACGTGATCGACGAGAGTTCGACCGTCGGCGAACTCCTCGAACGCCTCGGCGCGTGAGCGTTCCCACACCGGCGGGAACGGAACCCAGGAGTCCATGACATGGCTGAGCGCACCCACCGCGAACCGCAGCGACGCGATGACGATGTCTCCGACGCTGCGGCCCCCGCGGCACAGGACAGCAGCGAGGGGACTCGGCTGAAGGCCGAGCTCGACGACCTCCTCGACGAGATCGACGAGGTGCTCGAGACCAACGCCGAGGAGTTCGTCAAGTCCTATGTGCAAAAGGGTGGGCAGTGACGTGGCCCTTCCCGTCTTCGATGCATCGGACGATCCCGGTACCGACTTCTCGCGGCTCCTGAACCGCGCCGGGGTCTCCAACCCGGTCGTCTCGGGCCTCCGGCCGGAGGATGTCCCACACGCGACCACCTGCGTCGCGCTCCGGTACGACGGCGGTGTGGTGATGGGTGGCGATCGTCGGGCCACCTCGGGTCATCTCATCTCCCATCGCTCGATGGAGAAGGTGGTGCAGGCCGACTCGCACAGCGGGGTCGCCATCGCCGGGGCCGCGGGGCCCGCTGTCGAGATGATCAGGCTCTTCCAGGTGCAGCTCGAGTACTACGAGAAGGTGCAGGGGGCAGCCCTCAGCCTCGAGGGGAAGGCCAACCAGCTGTCCTCGCTGGTGCGGTCGAACCTCCCCGGGGCCATGCAGGGTCTCGGTGTCGTCCCGATCTTCGCCGGATACGACCAGCGTCGCGAGACCGGCCGGCTGTGGGACTACGACGTGCTCGGAGGGCGTTACGAGGAGCGTGACCACGTCGCGACGGGATCGGGGAGTCTCCACGCCGCCACGGTCATGAAGATGGGCTTCCAGGCGCAGATGGGCCGCGAGGAGGCGGTTGCTCTCGTGTGCCGCTCGCTCTGGGAGGCCGCGGAGGCGGACTCAGCCACCGGTGGACCGGACATGGTCCGCGGCATCTTCCCGATCATCGCCGCGATCGACGCTGACGGCTGGGACCGCATCGACGACAGCGAGCTCGCCACCGTCTTCACCGGGATCATCGACACGGCGAGGGGGTCGAGCTCGTGAGCATGCCGTACTACGTCGCCCCCGAGCAGGCGATGAAAGACCGCGCGGACTTCGCGCGGAAGGGGATCGCCCGGGGGCGCGGCCTCGTCGCGCTCCGTCACTCCGGGGGTGTGGTCATCGTGGCGGAGAACGCCTCGCAGTCCCTCCGCAAGGTGAGCGAGATCTACGACCGCATCGCCTTCGCCGGAGTGGGCAAGTACAACGAGTTCGACCAGCTGCGGGTCGCTGGCATACGTCAGGCCGAACTCACCGGCTACCAGTACTCCCGTGACGACGTCGACGCGCGGACGCTCGCCAACGACTACGCCCAGCTCCTCGGCAACTCGTTCACCCACGGTATGAAGCCGATGGAGGTGGAGATCCTCGTGGCAGAGGTCGGACTGACCGGTGAGGGCGACGATCAGATCTTCCACATCATGTACGACGGCACGGTGGT
>RGGX01000055.1 GCA_010024485.1 Actinomycetota bacterium
ACGGACTCAGCGAGGAATCCGCGGTTGCCGTAGGTCGGCATGATCACCGAAACGGTCGGTGTCTGCTCCTCGGACATCGCCTGCACACTACCGAGGGGTCAGTCGTCCATCCGTTTGTGACCGGCCTCCCAGTCCTCCTCGACCACCTCGTCGGTCAGGCCACCGAGGATGTTGAGGCGGGGGACCTCCCGGAGCGAGCGCTTCAACTCGGCGAAACCGGGGAACGAGGCGAGGGTGGTGACCGCGTCCCAGAGCCGCTCGGCCTCCTCCCCCATCGGCACGCGCGAGATGACCGGTCCGAAGAACGACTGCTCGGACGCCGTCACCGTGAGGATCGGGGTACCCACATCGCGTCCGGTCCTCGCGAGCGCCATCTCCCCCTCGGCATCAATCATCGCGTCCCAACCGTGATCATCGGCCGCGCTGGCGAACCCTCGGTCGAGACCGGCGCGGTCGAGCACCTCGAGGAGGTGGTCGGGGGTCGACAGCCGGCCACGCATCCCTGAACCCTGCGGCTTGTCGAAGTAGCTCTCGCCATAGGCGGTGACGACCGGCCCGAGCGCCTGACGCCCGAGATCGTCCCGAATGGCGGCGCCGACGCGGAGCATCCGGAGCCCGGCCGTGTGCCCGAACTCGTACCCGGGCGGGAAGTGCGAGTCGTAGTCCTTGTCCTTGTTGATCAACCGGAGCGAGATGAATCGCCAATCAATGCTCAACTCGCGACGCGACGAAACCTCGATGAGCCAACGGGAGGTCAACCAGGCGAAGGGGCACACCGGGTCCCAGAAGAACTCGACGTCGCAGTCCGGATCACGCGCGGGGGGTTCGGTCGGTCGGGTCACGCTCCGAACATACGACCCGGGATGCCGACGCCTCCCACCCGAGGCGAGATCGTGGTGCGCCAAAGCGGTCCGTCACCTAGGTTCTGCCCATGGCCGACATCACGGAAACCAACCTGCCGGGGGTCGGCGTGCGCCACGAGTTCGTCACGGAGTCGGGTCAGCACGTCGGTGTCATCTCCCACCGCGGCGGACGGCGCGAGATCCTCGTATACGACCGCGACGACCCCGATTCCTGCTCGATGGTGGTGCACCTCACCGAGCACGACTCGCGCACCCTCAACGAGTTGCTCGGTGTGTCGCGGGTGACAGATTCGCTGGCTGCGGTCGAGCAGCAGATCGAGGGGCTGGCGATCGACTGGATCCCGATCGCCGAGGGTTCCTCCTTCGTCGGACGCTCCATCGCCGACGGGATGTTCAGGACCTCGACCGGCGTCTCGATCGTCGCTGTCGTGCGCGACGCCTCAACCGTTCCCTCACCTCGACCCGACTTCGTCTTCTCCATCGGTGACACGGCGGTGTGCGTCGGCACCGATGAGGGGCTCGCCGCGGTTCGGTCCCGCCTCACCGCCTGACGCACTCCGTGCACCTCCAGGTCCAGATGCTGGCTGCCACAGGAAGCGAGGCGGCGATCGCCTTCGTCGAGATCGGCGTGATCGCCGTCGGCCTCTCCTTCCTCGCCCTCATCGCCGGACGCTTCGGGATCACCGCCGTACCGCTCTACCTCATCGCCGGCCTCGCCTTCGGTGACGGCGGGATCGTCGACGTCACCGCGAGCAGCGACTTCGTCTCGCTGACCGCGGAGATCGGTGTGCTCCTGCTGCTGCTGACCCTCGGACTCGAGTACTCCGCCGACGAACTGCGGACCGGCATACGGACCGGGGTCCTGCCCGGGCTCCTCGACATGGCGCTCAACTTCACCCCGGGCGTCGCCCTCGGCCTGCTGCTCGGCTGGTCGACTCCGGCGTCGGTCCTCCTGGGCGGTATCACCTGGGTGAGCTCCTCCGGCATCATCTCAAAGGTCCTGAACGATCTCGGACGCCTCGGCAACCGGGAGACCCCGACGGTGCTGAACCTGCTCGTCATCGAGGACCTCGCGATGGCCGTGTACCTGCCGGTGGCCGCTGCGCTGGTGATCGGTGGCACTGCGGCTGACACGGCGCTGACCGTCGGCATCGCCCTGGTCACGGTGGTGGTGATCCTCTGGGGAGGGCTGACGTTCGGCCATCTTCTCAGCCGCAGTCTGACGATCGGTTCCGATGAGACCCTCCTGTTGGCGGTGTTCGGGCTCACACTCGTGGTCGCGGGACTCGCCCAACAGCTCC
Organism: Actinomycetota bacterium; assembly: GCA_010024485.1. Classification (GTDB taxonomy): domain Bacteria; phylum Actinomycetota; class Acidimicrobiia; order Acidimicrobiales; family Ilumatobacteraceae; genus Casp-actino5. The sequence goes on from RGGX01000055.1 coordinate 2,165, forward strand.
AGGTCTCAGCAGCGATCGGAGCGTTCCTCGTCGGGCTCGCGCTCTCCGGCGAGGCGCAACGCCGAACCCGTCACCTCATCGAGCCGCTCCGCGACCTGTTCGCCGCGGTCTTCTTCGTGATGTTCTCGTTCCAGATCGATCCGCGCGACCTCCTGCCGGTGATCCTCCCCGCCCTCGCGCTCGCGGTCGTGACCGCGCTCGGCAAGGTGGCGACCGGCTGGTGGGCCGCTGGTCGGGCCGGCGTCGGGCGGCGCGGTCGAATGCGCGCCGGGACGATGCTGATCGCCCGAGGAGAGTTCGCGATTGTCGTCGCCGCCATCGGCGCCTCTCTCACCGAGGGGCCGGAACTCGCCGCGCTCGCGGCGGCCTACGTGTTATTGACCGATGCGATCGGTCCGATCTCGACGAAGTTCGCCGATCGCCTCGTGAGGGCTTGACCCGACCGACTCAGCGGAGGGCGGCGGGGATGTAGTCGCCGTGGGCCTCGAGGAGCTCATCGCACATGGCCCAGATCTGGGCGATGTCGAGTTCGGCGGCGGTGTGCGGGTCGACCATCGCGGCGTGGTACACGTGGTCGCGGCGACCGCTCAGCACGGCCTCCACGGTGAGCCCCTGGACATTGATGTTGGTCTGCATCAGCGCGGCGAGATGCGGCTCGATCTTTCCGACTGCCTCCGGATGCACACCGCTGTCGTCGACCAGACAGGGCACCTCCACGCAGCAACCCTCGGGGAGGTTGTCGATGAGTCCACGGTTGGCGACGTTGCCGTAGACGACGCGCGGCTCCCCGGTGACGATCGAGTGGATGATCCCCGCCCCGTACTCCTCACTCCGCCGCACCGTCAGCTCGGCGTCCGGGTCCTCGAGCCGGTCGCGTAACTCCTGCCATCCCGCAATCTGGTTGACGCATCGACGCGGGTACTCATCCAGCGGGATGCCGAACTCGTCGAGGAGGTCGGAACGGCCCTCCTTGATGAACCAGGGCACGTACTCGGCGAAGTGCTCACTGGACTCGGTGACGAAGCGGCCGAGACGGCGGAACACCTCGTAGCGGACCGCGTCGGAGAGGCCCTCGGTGCCCCCATCGGATCGGTCGGGATCGCCTCGTGACGGGATGTCACCCTGAGCTCGCTCAGCCAGCAGCGGGTAGAGGTCGATCACGTCCCCGTCGGGAGTGTGACGCTCGAGTTCGGAGTAGAAGGCCATGTGGTTGATACCGGCGCAGCGATAGCGCATCTCGTCGAAGGGGATGTCGAGATCTCCGGCCAGTTGGTGCGCGGTGCCCTGGACGCTGTGGCAGAGCCCGATCGTCGAGATCGACGAGGCCCGCGAGACCGCCCAGCACAGCATCGACATCGGGTTGACGTAGTTGAGGAGCAGGGCGTCGGGGCAGACCTCCTCCATATCCGAGCAGATGTCGAGCAGGACCGGGATCGTGCGGAGACCGCGCATGATCCCACCGATGCCGAGGGTGTCGCCGATCGTCTGGCGCAGCCCGTAGCGCTTCGGGATCTCGAAGTCGATCACCGTCGAGGGCTCGTAGCCGCCGACCTGGAACATGGTGATGACGTGGTCCGCCCCGTCGAGCGCCCGCCGTCGATCGGTGGTCGCCTCGATGGTCGGTGACGCGTCCACCGCGCGCGCCGTCTTCTCAGCCACGACGCGGCTCGTCTCGAGACGGCGGTCGTCGATGTCGTGGAGGCTGACATGGGCGTCAGCGAGAGCCGACTCGGAGAGGATGTCGCCGAGCAGGTTCTGTGCGAACACGGTGCTGCCGGCGCCGACGAGGGTGATTTTGGTTGCCACTCCTCAACATTACGTCGATCACCAACCCGTAGGATCGCCACGCATGGCGAGCGCGCACCAACGAGCCCTCGATCTCCATCGAGCCCGGTACGGCACCACCCCGACCCGTGTCGCCTCGGCGCCGGGTCGCGTGAACCTCATCGGTGAGCACACCGACTACAACGACGGCCACGTGCTGCCGCTCGCTCTGCCGATGCGCACGGTCATCACCGTCGAGCCCACCGAGGGCGATGTCGTCCTCACGTCGGAGTCCTTCGGTGAGGCCACGTTCGACCCGGACAACCCGGCCTCGGACTCGGTCGGGTGGGCGCGCTACGTGCACGGTGCTGTCGAGCTCGCCCGAGGAGAGGGCTACGGCATCTCGCCCTGGCGGGGCGTGGTCACCACTGATGTGCCGGTCGGAGCGAGCCTGTCGTCATCGGCTGCTCTGGAGATGGCAGCTCTCATCGCCGCCTGCCTCCACGGTCAGTCCCCCGAGCCCGCTGCCCTCGCCCGACTCGGGCAACGGATCGAGAACGAGGTGATCGGTCTCGGCACCGGGATCATGGATCAACTGGTGAGCGCCGCCGCGGTAGATGGCGCGGCCCTCCTCATCGACTGTCGGTCGCTCGAGACGCGGCCGGTACCGCTGCCGGACGGCGTGGCGGTCGTGGTGGTCGACACCGGCACCCGGCGCGAACTGGAGACCTCCGCCTACGACGAGCGGCGGGCCGACTGCGCCGAGGCGGCCCGTCTCCTCGGTGTCGCCGCGCTGCGCGACGCCGATCCCGACGACTGGCAGCGACTGGAAGGGCGCGTCGCGATGCGCGCTCGGCACGTCCTCGGTGAGCAGGTCCGGGTCGCGGGTGCCGTCGAGGCGATGATCGCCGGTGATCTCGTGACACTCGGGCGGCTCATGGACCAGAGCCACGACAGCCTCCGCGACGACTACGAGGTGTCCGGTCCCGCCCTCGACGCCATGGTGAGCACGGCTCGTGGACTCCCCGGGTGTCTCGGGGCTCGGATGACCGGAGGTGGATTCGCGGGGTGCATCGTGGCGCTCGTCACCGGCGACAAGGTCGATTCGTTCTCCGAGGCCTTGGCGGCCGCCTATCAGGCTCCTGCTGCGCAACCCTCGACCGAGCCCGTCGCGGTCATGGCGGTCCGACCGAGCTCGGGTGCCTCCTCCGAGTTGGTCACCTAGTCGCTGAGCCGCGTTCGGAGTCCGCTCGCGCGTCGGGTCGGGCGGGCGAGTGCCGCCAGAACCGTGTCGAGCGATCCGATGAGGGTCACCGAGGACCGCGCGCGGGTGATCGCCGTGTAGAGCAGTTCCCGGGTGGCGAGCAGCGAGTCGGCCGAGGGCAACACCACGATGACGCGGTCGAACTCCGAGCCCTGGCTCTTGTGGATGGTGAGCGCGTGGACCGTCTCGACGCGGCCGAGGTGCACCCGCGGCACCGCGCGCACACCATCGCCGTCGGGGAGCACGACCTCGAGCGCGCCGTCGCGATCAACGACGACACCGATGTCGCCGTTGAACAGTCGACGTGATGCATCGTTCTCGGTCACCATCACCGGACGTCCTGCGTAGTCGGAGAACGGCCGGACATCGCCGAGCCATGACTCGACCATCGCATTCCATCGGGCCACCCCGGCCGGGCCACGACGGTGCGCGCACAGCACCCGGACCGAGTCGAGATGCTTGGCCGCCGCGGTCGCGTCGCCGGTGAGCGCCGCCTGTCTCATGGCACTCGCGACCGGCTCGATGATCGAACGCCCCGAGGTGGAGCTGAGCGACACCGCCTCATCGCCCTCGAGAGCCCGTCGGGCGGCCTCGGAGTCGCCGGCCCTCACCGCGGAGGCGAGTTCGGCGATCGCAGAACCGTCGCCGAAGCGGTGGTTGGCGGTGAGTTCGGCGACACACGTCGAGGTGGGGCCGACCGCGGCGACAAGGTCGGCGAGCACCGAACCGGCCTCGACGCTCGCCAACTGGTCGGGATCTCCGACGAGGATCACCCGGGTGGAACCGCCGAGGGCGTCGAGGAGCGATGCCGTCAGCGGGAGCGACATCATCGACGCCTCATCGATGATGACGACGTCGTGGTGCAACGGATCGGAAGCGTTATGGCGGAAGGCGGCACTCCCGGTTCGGACACCGAGTAGCCGGTGCACCGTCGACGGCTTGATCCGACGCATCGAGTCAGCGAGTTCCGGGTCGGCCCCGTCGAGGAGCGCGGCGGCCCCGGCGATGCTCTCTCCCATCCGCGCAGCCGCTTTCCCGGTCGGGGCCGCGAGAGCGATCCGCGGGGTCGCGCCATCACCACGGAGCAAAGCCGCGAGGATCGTGGCCACGGTGCGGGTCTTTCCGGTGCCGGGGCCACCGACGAGCACGCCGAGTCGGGATGCGAGACAGACCCGGACCGCCTCGCGCTGCCCGTCGTCGAGATGCATCTCGTCTGAGAGGTCGTCGGCAGGAGCCGGCACCGGGGTCGGCTGCGAGGCCAGGGCGACCAGATGCTCGGCCACGGTGCACTCGAGGTCGTGGAAGCGCCGCAGATAGACGAGGTCGTGCTCGACCCGCAGGATCTCCGGGGTGAGCGGCGAGTCACCGACATCGTTCAACCAGGCCGAGGTGTCGACCGGCCAGGGCAGGTCGGCGACCTCGTCGCGCGAGACATCGTCGACCCGCTCGGCCTCGCGCATGGCCGACTCGCGGACGTGCGCGGGATCGAGGGCGACATGGCCCGATCGGGGTGCTGCTACGGCGAGAGCGAGAGCGAGCACGACGTGGGGCCGCGACTCCCCCGCTCGCGCTGCGAGGCTGGAGGCGATGTGGACCTCGGCCGCGTCGAGCACACCGGCCTCGCGCCAGATTCGGAGTCCGTCGAGGAGTTCACGCCGCGTGCTCATCGGTTCCCCTCCCGGAGGAGGCGGTCGACAGCGCGGACCGCCGACGACGACGGTGTCCACCACACCGTGCCGCTGCCGGTCTCGTCGGGCCGCATGCCACGCACGAAGAGGTAGGCCGCGCCGAGCACGGGGAGGGCCTGACCGGGTGCCCGCAGGTCGAGGAATCGGTGGAGGGCGACGAGATAGAGCAGAGCCTGCAGGGGGTAGTCGTGGTGGGCCATCTCGGTGACCAGGTCGGCGGTGGCGAAGTCGCTGGACCCCGAGACCCGATTGGTCTTGTAGTCGGCCACCCAGTAGGACCCGCCGGTGCGGGCCACGAGGTCGATCGACCCGGTCAGGAAGCCCTCGATGGGCACGTCGGGTGTCGACGCGAGACGCCCGAAGTACTCGCCGAACGGGTCGTCGTCGGTGAGTTCGTCGACAACAGCACGGGCGATCGCACCGCTGGAGGTGGCGGCCAGGGTGAGATCGAAGCGCATCTCGTCGCGGCGGTCCCCGCGCGGCAGCGACCGGAGCGCGACGCCGCCAAGTGGGCCGCCGAGTGGGGTACGGAGCGCATCGGCCAGACCGGAGGCGAGCACCTCGGCCGGTCCGCCGATGTCTCGGTGTCGGAGCGCCTCCTCACATCGCTCGGCGAGCTCAACCCCGAGGTCGTCGGCGGCGAAGTCGGTCTCCTCGAGGATGGAGTGCACCAGCGTGCCGAAGGCCGCTGACCCGGGCAGGTCGGCGAAGGCGCCGCGCGAGGATGCCGATGACTCGTCCGGATCGGCCTCGGGTTCGTCGACACCACCGAGCACCGGGAGATCGTGGTCGTCGAGATCG
>RGGX01000056.1 GCA_010024485.1 Actinomycetota bacterium
TCGGCCTCTTCGATGAGCACCTCTTCCTCTACTACGAGGACACCGACCTGGCCTGGCGCGCCCGACGGGCCGGTTGGCGTCACGTCTACGAACCGTCGGCCACGGTGCGCCACCGACACGCGCAGACCAGCGAGGTGGGCTCCGACGTGTTCCGCTTCCACACCGAACGAAACCGACTCCTCGTCGCCGCGAGGAACGCGCCGTTGCGACTGGTGGCACTCACCCTGCTGGCCGAGACGCGGCACTGCGTCCGGGTCAACCTCGCCCTGCTCGTGAAGCGCCCCCTCACCTTGAAGATGCCGTCTCGAATCGAGCCCCGGCACCGACGACGGGTCCTCGGCGCGGCCCTGCGATCGCTACCCCGGTATCTGGCCTCCCGTCGCTCCCTCGGGGGGCGGCCTTCCGGTGTCGCGGCGCCGTCGCGATCCGCTGTCCACCGCCGATGGGAGCGATCGAAGTGGTGAAGCGCGTCGGCATCTACAACCTGTACTGGTCGACCTACGGCGGTGGGGAGCAGGTGGCGGGCACTCTCGCCGCCCACCTCGCCCGACGCGAGGACATCGAGGTCACCCTGTTCGGACCGGAACCGGTCGACATCGCCGCCTCCCGCGCCCGACTCGGCATCGACCTTTCGGGTTGTCGATGGCGACGGGTCTGCGACGACGACGAGGCCTCCGAGGCGAGCGCTGACACCGACCTGTTCGTGAACGGCACCTATCTCAGTCGGACGGTCAGCCGCGCCCCCGAGTCCTGGTACTACGTGCACTTCCCGTCCGTGCCGACCGGGGCGAGGGCTCGACGGGTGGACCGCGTCGCCCGAGCCGGCCTTCGAGTGCTCGGTGAGCGGCCTTTGCCAACCGCTCTCGATGGAGTGCGGGAGGGGCTGCGGCGTCGGCGGCTCGACGACACCTGGACCGGCTCGTACACGAGGTTCCTCGCGAACTCCGCCTACACCGCATCCTGGGTGGAGCGACTGTGGCAGGCACCCTCGGGTGTGCTGCACCCGCCGGTGCGACCGCTCGAACCCGAGGCCGGATCGGCTGGTGAGCGACTCATCGTCGTGCTCGGTCGCTTCTTCGATCCCGTCTACGGCCACTCGAAGAAGCAGGACGCGCTGCTGGAGACGTGGCTCTCACTCGAGGAGCGGGGAGCGGTGGACGGCTGGCGACTCGTCATGATCGGCGGGGCCGATGGGCGAAGCCGGGAGTACGTCCTCGGGCTGAAGCGACGGGCCATCGGTCACCGTGTCGACCTGCGTGTGAACGCCCCCCGGTCCGAGGTGGCCTCGCTGCTCTCTCGGGCGTCGATCATGTGGCACGCGGCCGGTCTCGGGGAGGACCCCGAACGCCACCCCGACCGTTTCGAGCACTTCGGCATCGCGGTGGTCGAGGCCATGGCCGCCGGTGTCGTGCCGGTCGTCTTCGGGTCCGCCGGACCGGCGGAGATCGTCGGACACGGACGCGACGGGCTGCACTGGCACGACCTCTCCGATCTCGCATCCCAGACCGCCGAACTCATCGCCGATCCCGAGCGACGCTCCTCCATGTCGATCGCGGCGAGGGAACGAGCGCTCGACTTCGGTGTCGAGGCCTTCGGACGCCGAGTCGACGAGCTCCTCGAGGAGTGAACGACCGACGGCTGATACTCAGGGGCCGACGGACTCCGGCGGGACATTCACGATGGGGACCACCGCGAGATAGGCGCCGACGGTGAACTCCTCGACCGGTCCGGCGATGGCGTTCAGCCGGTCGCGCACCGCTGCCGCGCGCTCGGGGTCTCCCGGAATCCAGAAGACATGCGCGGCCCTCCGGGCCTCACGGGCCACGGCATCGCGTCGGTCATCGGGATAGACCGCGGTCGACGAGGCGATCCCGGGTCGGTTCAACTCGAGGAACAAGGCCGTCGAGTCGTCGGAGTAGGCGGCGGTGACCCCCGCCGACTCGAGGGTCTCGGCCAGGGCGTCGGGGTCGTCGCGGTCCACTGGGGCATCTGCCAGCGTTCGCGCCGTCAGCGAGGTGGTCAAGGTGCACACGGCCAGCACCACGATCGCGGCCGATGCCCGATGCTGATCGGGTAGGACCGAGACGGCCACCACGATGAGCAGGGCCGACGGAGCCGCGAGCAACGCCGTCGTCAGCAGCGGATCGAGATCGGAGACGAGGGCGGCGATGGCGGTCACCGGCAACAGGAGCAGCGTCGCGAATCGCGCGCGCGGCCGCCGAGCCAGCACGAGCGAGGCGGCGAGCACCATGGCAGCGCTGATGATCAGGGCGATCGTCACGCCGAGGGGGATGAGGGGGGTGGCGTCCACCGGTGAGGACGCTCCGATGAGCCGTCCCCACAGATCGGGCCACTGCGACCTCAGCGCCGCCCCCCACTCCTCAGGAGGGCTGGGCAGTCCACCACCGCCCTCGCCGACGAGCGCCCGGATCAGCCAGGGGGAGGCGCCCACAGCGGTCCACGCGCCGAGCTTGAGCGCCGAGCCTCCCGACGGCAGGCGTCCCGATGCGATGAGGGCGACGCACACCGGTATCGCGAACAGGACGATCCGGTCCGACTGCCACCACCCGAGACCGAGGAGCAGCCCGAGGGCCCACCAGGGCGGCTGCGCCGATGGTCGCTCCACCAGGACCAGCATCGCGAGTCCGATCACGACCGTGACCGTCTCCCCGGCCGATGGGCGGGCCGCCGACAGGGTCGCGCTCGCCGGATGGATCACCGCGAGCGCGGCGGCGACCAGCGGCCAGGGTCCGGCGAGGCGGGTTCGAGCCAGGGCCCACACCACAGCGGCGACACTCGCTGTCGCGAGGATCGGCCACACCGCGAGCACCGACGACTCGGAGAAGGGAAGCCCGACGACGGTAAGCACCACCGACTCGAGCGGGCCGGCTCGCAGGCCCCCGGGCAGGGTTGCGATCCAGTGGCCTGCCCGTATATCCCTCGCCGCGAGAACGGTCAACGCCCACTCCTCGGTGTCGGCGGCGAAGGTCATCGAGGCCACCCACAGGCGTATCACGGCCGCCGCGAAGATGGCGACGACGGAGGCTCCGGCGAGGGCGTTGCGGGAGGACGGACTCACGGGCGTCGCGCGACGTGGAGCATCTGCCCGGCGAACGGCCGCCAGGGGAGGCGGAGGTAGATCGGGACCAGCCGGTGTCCGAAGGAGAGACGGCTCCGCATGGTCAGGGGGAGGAACCGTCGTTCGACGTGGACCACGTCGAAACCGGAGGCGCCGAGACGATCACTGAGGGAGGTGTCGGTGTGGATGGTCCGATGGGTGTAGTCGTCGAAGTAGGCGCGGGGGGCGAGGGCGAAGTTCGGCTGGATCAGGAGAAGGTGCCCACCCGGTCGGAGCACCTCGCGCACCCCGGCCAGGCACCGGTCGATCGCGTCGTGCTCGAGGTGTTCGAGGAAGTTGCTGGCCACCACCGTGTCGAACTCGCCGGAGCCGAAGCGCGAGAGATCGGTCGCGTCGCCGACCACCGCCTCGACACCGTCGGGCACCAGTTCATCGAGGGAGGGATGCAGATCGATCGCGACCCGGCGCCGGGCATCGATCGCCGCGCTCCACTCTCCGCGTCCGGCAGCCAGGTCGAGCACCGCTCCTTCGGCGTCGACCCACCGCGAGAGGTACGTCGCGATGTGCTCCCAGACCGCGGCTCGCCGGGGATCGTCGGTGAGTCGCGTGGAGAAGTAGGCGGGCTCTTCCACATCCGGACAGTACCGCTGGTGGCGGGTCCGGGAGTTGACCTCAGGTCGTCCGACTCAGGGCGCCCACACGATCGGGGTCCATCGGAGCACCTCGCCCGCACCGCCGTCGACGGTGGTGCCGGTGACCGACAGTCGCAGGAGGCGACCCCCGTCCAGATCGCGGGTCTCGGTCAACTCGTGGGAGAACTCGAGCAGGTCGTCCTCGAAGGCCGGGCCGACATGGTCGCAGCCGTCCCAGGCGACGATGAGGGCGGCACCGGGGAGGATGCGGGTGAGGGAGGCCTGGGCGAGCGCCTGGACATGGCCGCCGTAGACGAGTCGTCGTCCCGCTGCCGGAAGGGTGCGGTCGCGGTGGACGGCGGCCTGGTTGAAGGTGAGACGGGCGAACGGCGCCGCGAGGTCGACGTGGTCGCGCAGCGGGTCGACGCGGACCTCGCCTGGCGTCCAGTCGGTCCGGGTCAGACGGGAGAGATCCCATGAGGGGAGCCCACCGGCGAGGTCGGCGAGCGCGGTCGGGTCGGACGGACCGGGGATCTCGTCGGTCTCCTCGGGGCCCGTGCCGTGAGCGGGCACCAGAGCGCACCGCTCATAGCGCATGACCTCGCCGTCATCGCCCGCCGTGGTGATGCCGAGCCAGACCTTGCCGCGGTGCTGGCCGTCCTTCGGTGACGAGGAGCGCTTGCCGAGCACGGTGGTGGTGGTCCGCAACGTCTCGCCGAGCATCACCGGCCGGAGGATCCGCACCGATCGGTAGTACAGGTTGGCGATCGCCCGACGGGTGGCGTTGGTGGTCTGGCCGACCGAGACATGGGCGACGAGACCCGGATTGGCGAGCGCCCCGCTGCCGCCGACGGCCGCGAAGAGGCTCCGGTCGGCGGTCAGGGCGTGCTGGTCGCCGGTGATGGCGCGATAGGCGGAGTTGTCGGCCTCGGTGAGGGTGAGGGTCGGAAGGGGCGGCACCTCGGCCCCGACCGTGAAGTCCTCGAAGAACGGGCCGAGTTCATGGGGCTGCACCATGGCCTGACCCTACCGATCGGGCCGGGGTCGGCTCCGACCCGGCTCGGGTGCTCACTCAGGCCAGATCGGCGAGCACCCGGGCCAACTCGATCGCCCCGAGGGCGGCCTCGAAACCCTTGTTGTCGTCGCCCGGCCCCGATCGGGCCTCCGCCTGGGCGAGGTTCTCGACGGTCAGGATCGCATTGGTGATCGCCGTCGAGTTGCGAAGACCGGCATCCATGACACCGCGGGCGCTGGCATCGGCCACCACCTCGAAGTGGTAGGTCTCACCGCGGATGACGCAACCGAGAGCGATCACCGCGTCGTGGTGTCTCGCTGCCGCGTCGCAGGCGGCGGGTATCTCGAGGGCGCCGGGAACGGTGATCTCGGTGACCTCGCTCACCCCGCAGCGCTCGAGGCCACGGCGCGCGCCCTCGGCCAGGGCGTCGACGATGCGGTCGTTGAAGCGCGCGCTGATGAGACAGACGCGCAGACCGGAGCCGTCGACCACCGGGGCGGGAGAGGAGGAACCCTCGCGACTCACGACCGGTCCTCCTCCGGACTGGTGTGCCCCATGCGCTCGCGTTTCGTCATCAGGTACTGCTCGGCCTCGGGGTGCACCGGCACATGGATCGGCACCCGGCCCTCGATGGTGAGCCCGAAGCCGTCGAGACCGCCGTACTTGGCAGGGTTGTTCGTCATGAGCTCGAGGCGTCGCACCCCGAGCTCGACGAGGATCTGGGCGCCGATGCCGTACTCGCGGCTGTCGACCGGGAGACCGAGTTCGACGTTGGCGTCGACCGTGTCGAGGCCGTCATCCTGGAGTTCGTAGGCGCGAAGCTTGTGGCTGATACCGATCCCTCGTCCCTCGTGCCCGCGCAGATACACGACGACGCCGACCCCGGCCTCGCCCACCCGTCGCATGGCCTCGTGCAACTGCGGGCCGCAGTCGCACTTCACGCTCCCGAACACGTCACCGGTGAGGCACTCGCTGTGCACCCGGACGAGGACGGGGCCGTCATGGTTGGCGGGATCGCCGGCCACGAAGGCCAGATGGGTCTCCCCATCGATCACGCTCTGGAAGGCGTGACAGGCGAACTCCCCCCAGTCGGTCGGCACCCGGGCGCGGGCGGTGTTGACGATGAGCTTCTCGCTGCGACGCCGGAAGCGGATGAGTTCGGCGATCGAGATGAACTTGAGTCCGTGCTCGTCGGCGAAACGGCGAAGCTCGGGTCCGCGCATCATCGAGCCGTCGTCGGAGACCAGCTCGCACAGGACCCCAGCGGGAGAGCGACCGGCGAGTCGGGCGAGGTCGACCGCGGCCTCGGTGTGGCCGGCGCGCTTCAGCACTCCACCGGACCGCGCCTGCAGCGGGAAGATGTGGCCCGGACGATTGAACTCCTCGGGACCGACGGCCTCATCGGCCAGGGCGCGGATGGTCTCCGCCCGGTCGGAGGCGGAGATCCCGGTGGTCGTCCCCTCGCGCAGATCCACCGAGACGGTGAACGCCGTGCCCTGTGACTCGTTGTTGGCCACCGGGGGAACCATGAGCGGCAGGCGCAGGTCGACGCACCGCTCCTGGGAGAGCGCGGCGCAGATCACCCCGGAGGTGTGACGGACGAAGAAGGCGATGGTGGCCTCGTCGGCGGCGTCGGCGGCCATGATCAGGTCGCCCTCGTTCTCGCGGTCCTCGTCGTCGGCGACGACGACGATCTCCCCGCGTGCCACCGCGGCGACGGCCTCCTCGATCGGATCGAGGCGGATGTCACTGGATGTCTGCTCGGTCATGACCGGTCCTCCCGGAGGTGTTCGATGTGGGGAAGCGCCATGCGTTCCACGTACTTCGCGACGATGTCGACCTCGATGTTGACCGGCGCGCCCTGCGCCAGCCCCCCGAGGTTCGTGACCTCGGCGGTGTGCGGGATCACGGCTACCGAGAAGGTGTCCTCGATCACGTCGACGACGGTGAGGCTCACCCCGTCGACGGTGACGGAGCCCTTCTCCACGAGGTAGCGCTCGAGGCCCGCGGGAACCCGCACACGGAGGTCGGGGACACCGGCGACCACCGTGCCGACTCCGTCGACGTGCCCCTGGACGATGTGGCCTCCCATGCGTTGGTCGGCGCGCACCGCGCGTTCGAGGTTGGCGGGTGACCCGGGGGCGAGCGCCGAGAGCGCCGTCCGTCGCAGGGTCTCCTCGGACAGATCGGCCTCCCAGGACCCCTCGTCATGGGCGACGACGGTGAGACAGCAGCCGTTCACCGCAATCGAGTCACCGAGGGCGACACCGTCGAGGACCCGTGAGGCCCCGACCGTCATCCGGCCCGACTCGAGGGACAGCACCGTGCCCAACTCCTCGACGATTCCAGTGAACATCAGCAGCCCTCCTCGGGACTCCTCGGATCGAACTCGATACGCAGGTCTCGACCGACGGCGTGGACGCCGACGAATCGCCCCGTGGCGACCTCGGTGATGGTGGTCGCTCCTGGTCCGCCCACCAGGGGCCGACCCGCGGATCCCCCATGGATACTCGGTGCCAGATACACGATGAGGCGGTCGACGAGACCGAGGGCGAGCAGGGAGGCCACGGTCTCGGCTCCACCCTCGACCAGCAGTTGGAGGTGTCCCTCGGCACCGAGGTGATCGAGGAGTGCCTCCGGGGTCTCGGTCCACTCGAGACACGGACGCGCGCGGGCTGACTCGGGGGCCCTCCCGAGGACGACCCGGAGCGGATCAGGTCCCTCCACGTGACGGACGGTCAGGAGGGGATCGTCGACTCGGGCCGTGCCGGCGCCGACCAGCACCGCGTCGCTCTCCGCGCGGAGGCGGTGCACGTCGGCCCGGGCCTCCTCGC
>RGGX01000057.1 GCA_010024485.1 Actinomycetota bacterium
GAAGCCGGTCCGCGGCGGACCGGCGAACGACGCGGTCCGCATCTGGCGCGACCTCGACGACCACGCCCGCACCGAGACCAACCGCGGCCGGCTGATGGAGCTCTGGGTGCGGGGCGAGGTCGCGCGCCTCACCAACCTGCGCGCGGCCGAGGCGCTCCGGTCTGGCAACCCCGGTCCGGAGGGGTCGGTCGCGAAACTCGAGTTCGCGAACCTCAACAAGGAGCTCTACGACTTCTGCGTCGATCTGCTCGGAGCGGCCGGCATGGTCGACTACGACTACACGTTCCGGCGCCCCACCGAGCTCGACGCGACCGGGGCGTCGAAGAGCCCGCAGTACGCCTTCCTCAGGGTGCGCGCCAACTCCATCGAGGGCGGCACCTCCGAGATCCTGAAGAACATCATCGGCGAGCAGGTCCTCGGACTTCCGGGCGAGCCGCGCGTCGACAAAGACCTTCCATGGATCGAGGTGCCCCGGAGCTGATCCCCCCGGAGGCGGTGGCGCACCTCTGGTAGTTTCCGAATCAACGCGGTGCCACCGGGGCCCGCGCGACACCGCTGAGCGGGTCGCACGTATGTCACGAGGAGTCGACATGACGACGACGGAAGCGGACACGGGCCTCATCGCCCGCGCGAAGGAGATCACGGCGCGGGAGATCGCCCGCTACGCCGAGCGCACCGCTGGGTCCCAGGCGGCCACCGACCGGACCCGCCGGGTGATGCCGGCCGGGGTGCCGTCGAGCTTCCAGGCCTACGACCCGCACCCGATCGTGGTGCGTCACGCCGCCGGTGCGCACATGACCGACGTCGACGGCAACGTCTACGTCGACTACGACATGGGCTTCGGGGCCCTGTTCGCCGGGCACATGCATCCCGCGGTGCGACGCGCCGTCGCCGAGCAGCTCGACTCGGGAACCCTCTACGTCACCCCGTGCGAGTTGAACGGCGAGGTCGGGGAGCTCCTGAGCGACCGTTACGGCTTCCCGATGTGGCGTCCCACGAACTCGGGTACCGAGGCCACGATGGACGCCATCCGACTGGCCCGCGGCGTCACCGGTCGCGAGCGGATCGTGAAGGTGGAGGGCGGATACCACGGGCATCACGACGAGGTCATGATCTCCAACAAGCCGTCGCTCGATGTCGCCGGACCCGCCGACCGGCCGAACTCGGTGCCGCAGTCGGCCGGCATCACCCAGGGCACCATCGACGACGTCATCGTCATCCCCTACAACGATCCCGAAGCCCTCGACCGGGCGCTCTCCGACGGTGACGTGGCCTGCTTCATCGTCGAGCCGGTCATGGAGAACATCGGCATCTGCCTGCCCGATCCGGGGTACCTCGAAGCCGTCCGCGAGATCACCGAGCGCCACGGCACCCTGCTCATCTTCGACGAGGTCAAGACCGGCATCACCGCCGGGTACGGCGGAGCGACCAACCAGCTCGGCGTGCGACCCGACCTCATCACCCTCGCCAAGTCGATCGGTGGTGGGTTCCCGGTGGGCGCCTTCGGCGGTCGCGCCGATCTCATGGAGCACATCACCGACGGCACGGTGCTGCACCTCGGCACCTACAACGGCAATCCCCTCGTGATGGCGGCGGTGAAGGCGACACTCACCGAGGCCTGCACCCGCGAGATCGTCGGTGCGACCGTCGACCGCAACCACCGACTGGTCGAGGCCTGCCAGGGCATCATCGACTCCTCGGGGATCCCGGCCCACACCGTCGAGTTCGGCGCGAAAGGCTGCATCACCTGGTCTCGGGATCGTGTGCGCAACTACCGCGACTACAAGGCCACCGACTTCGACCTCGCGTTCGCCCAGTGGATCCACGGCATCAACCGCGGGGTGCTGCTGCCCCCGGGCCTCGACGAGCAGTGGTTGATCTCGGTGATGCACACCGACGAGGACGCCATGCGCTACGCCGACGTCTTCGGGGAGTTCGTCATCGAGCTCACCTCCTGAGCCGCGACGGGTCCGCTCCTCGGACCGGTCAGCTCCAGCGGTGTTGGTCGCGGTTCTGCATCGCCGGGATGGGTGACGACCAGTTCCGGCGGCGGCCACCGCTGAGGCTCGCGAGCAGGAGCGCGAGCCCGCCCGCAACCAGCACGACGGCGGCGCCGATCGTGGTCGGCGCGACCCGCAGCGCGAGTCTCGGAGCGAGGCCCGCCCAGGTGTTGTTGTCGATCGCCGGCACGACGTGCACCGGGACCGCGTAGCCGAAGGCGACCATCCACACCCCGGTCGACATCAGCAGTTCGGCGATCCCGCGCACCAACTCGCTCCGGTAGGGACGGGTCACGAGGCCGGCGAGCAGCGTGAGGATGCCGATGCCTCCGGCGATGCGGAAGATCCAGCCGGCCGTGGTCCTGAAGGTCTTGAGGGTGCCGATGACCGGGACCGGAACGGTGGCGGCCTCAGCGTCGTAGGCCCGCTCGTCGCGGACGATGCGGACGAGCTCGCTCGGCACGATCACGATCGAGTCGTCGTTGCTCCCGAGGACGCGCAGGTGGGCGCGTTGCATGAACTCGGCGAGCTCCACCGCGCCGCCGGGCGTCGGGAGCACCGACTCCTCGAGGAAGGCGCTCAGTTCGTCCGGGGTGGTCTCGAGCACCGCCGCGGTCCGCGCGGAGATGAAGGCGTTGATCTCGAGGCGGATCTCGGCGTCGTCGAGGATCGCCTCGGCGAGGTCGGGGGAGGGGCTCGGGGAGAAGACGGTGCGATCGAGCCACCAGGCGCCGATGCTCATCCCGATCGCGACGGCTGCGACGAGGAGCAGCACGGCGGAGAACGAGCGTTGCACGCCACAAGTGTGCCGGATCTAAGGGCCGCCCATGCGTTAGGTTCGCGCCGTGGTCGATTCCGGTGACGCCGCCCGGGCTGAGGAGAGCGGCACTATCGCCCTCCCGATCGATGACTTCCCGGGTTTCCTGCGTCTCATGGCCCGGGGTCTGACGCGCCGCTGTCCCTGGTGCGGGGACCGCAAGGCCTACTTCACCGGATGGTTCGCTCGTGTCGACCGTTGCCGTCGCTGCCGGCACCCCTACCGGCGAGGCGACGAGGCCTTCGAGCTCGGCGCAACGACCGCCAACATCATCCTCACCTTCCTGTCGATCCTCATCGCGATCCTCGTCGCGGTGATCCTGACCCTCCCCGACATCCCGACGGTCCCGGTCGTCGTCATCGTCGGAGCGATCGCGGTGGCGGGTCCGGCGGTCTGGTACCCGATCTCGTTCACCCTGTGGCAGGCGGTCGATCTCTTCATGCGTCGTCCCGACGCCGAGGAGATGGCCGGCCGCCGCGACGGCACCCTCTGAGCGCCGCCACCACCGGCGCCGTCGGCGCGGGCCCGAACCGGGTGCTTGCGAACGCATGTTCGATGAGTTACATTGTTGTTGTTCCAGCCGTCCTCTCACCGGTGACCGGGCCCCGGCCGCTGTCACACCCCCTTCATAGGTTCGCCGACACCGATCCACCGGTCGGCACGAGACACGGGCCGAGGCCCGCCGAACAACACAGGAGACAGCCGATATGAGCAACGACCGCGACAAGGCACTCGACATGGCCCTCGCCCAGATCGACAAACAGTTCGGCAAGGGCTCCATCATGCGGATGGGCGAGAAGGGCACGATGGCCGTCGAGGCGATCTCGACCGGCGCCCTCTCCCTCGACCTCGCGCTCGGTATCGGCGGCCTGCCCCGCGGTCGCGTCACCGAGATCTACGGCCCGGAGTCCTCCGGCAAGTCGACGCTCGCCATGCACGTGGTCGCCGAGGCCCAGCGCAACGGCGGCACCTGCGCCTACATCGACGCCGAGCACGCCATGGACCCGGTCTACGCCCGAGCCATCGGTGTCGATGTCGACCAGTTGCTCATCTCCCAGCCCGACACCGGCGAGCAGGCCCTCGAGATCGCCGACATGCTCGTGCGCTCAGCGGCCATCGACGTGATCGTCATCGACTCGGTGGCGGCTCTCACGCCCCGGGCCGAGATCGAGGGCGAGATGGGCGACAGCCACGTCGGTCTGCAGGCGCGGCTCATGAGCCAGGCGCTCCGCAAGATCACCGCCAACCTCAACAAGACCGGCACGATCGCGGTGTTCATCAACCAGCTGCGCGAGAAGATCGGCGTCATGTTCGGATCCCCCGAGACCACCCCGGGCGGTCGCGCACTCAAGTTCTACTCCTCGGTCCGACTCGACATCCGCCGTATCGAGTCCCTGAAGGACGGGGCTGAGGTCGTCGGCAACCGCACCCGCGTCAAGGTCGTCAAGAACAAGGTCTCGCCCCCGTTCCGTCAGGCCGAGTTCGACATCATGTACGGCAAGGGCATCAGCCGCGAGGGCACCCTCATCGACATGGCCGTCGACCTGGGCATCGTCACCAAGTCGGGGGCCTGGTTCACCTATGAGGGTGAGCAGCTCGGCCAGGGTCGTGAGAACGCGAAGTCGTTCCTCACCGACCATCCTGAGGTGATGGTCGAGATCAGCGAGAAGGTTCTCGTTGCTGCGGGCCTCCGTGATGATGAGGCCGGGGCGGAAGGCTTCACCGAGGCCGACGACGAGCCGATCGAGATCGACTGAGTCAGCGTGACGTGCGGGTCCGGGGCCTCAGGCCCCGGGCTTCCACACCATCAGGATCAGCCCGATCAGCAGCAGCGTGTGGCTGATGCCGGTACCGGCCGCCATCCGTGAGACCGCGGACGGGCTGTCGCTCGTGATCGCCGGGCGGATCATCAGCCAACTGACGGCGACGAGCACCGCCCAGATCACGATCGAGATGCTGATCCAGGGGTCTGCCACCTCGTAGGCGCCCTCCGACATGCCGGCCAACCCCATGCCGAGCACCCAGAGGAGGATCAGCGCCGGAAAGGTGAGGCGCATGTGCAGCCGGGCGATGGTCGCGGTCTCACCCGACTTGTGCAGCCCGGGATAGAGGAACAGCGGCCCGAAGGCGACGATCGCCGACAGGATGTGGAGCAGGGCCATCACTCGGTAGCCGGCGGTGTCAAGGAGAATCGCGGTCATGGCTGTGACCATAACGGCGCCCAGGCGCTCCGCCTCGGCTCCGAGACGCTAGAAACCCCTGCATGGGAGTCGGCGCTGTGAGATCGCTGTGTCTGGCCGGTCTCACCCTCGTCGGCGGCGTCTGGCAGGTCGGGTCGGTCGCGCAGGCCTCCGAGGACGCGGGGCAGGCCGCGGTCGAACAGGCGGTCTCCGAGCAGGATCTCTCTGAGCAGGTCGTCGGTGGTGGCGAGATCGCGATCTCCTCGGCTCCCTGGCAGGTGGCCCTCCTCGGCTCGTCGACCTCGAGCGGGTATCTCGCCCAGTTCTGCGGTGGGGCGATCATCTCCGCGCGCTGGGTGGTGACGGCGAGTCACTGCGTCCGCGACGACCTCGACGTCCCACTGACCCCCGGCGACATTCAGATTGGATCCGGTAGCGCGTCCCTCTTCGACTACGGGTCCGCATCCCGGGTGGGCGTCGCCCAGATCATTGAGCATCCCTCCTACGAGTCCGGGTCCCTCCTCAACGACATCGCCCTGCTCAGGCTCTCCTCGGATCTCGATCTGAGCGGGACGAACCGGGCGGCGATCCAACTGCCCTTCTCCGTCGACGCCGGCTCGTGGCCGGCCCGCGACACCGCCGTGACCGCGACGGGATGGGGTTGCACCGATGTCCTCGGGTTCGAGGACAGTTGTTCGAACTACCCCGACGCCCTCCGGTCGGTCGGTCTCTCGGTCCAGGCCTCGCCGGGTGACTGGCAGTGCGCCGAGGTCATCGGGTACTGGTCGCCCCTCATGATGTGCGCCGGGACCGCCGGCGGTGGGGCCGACACCTGCTCGGGGGACAGCGGCGGTCCGCTGGTGGTCGGTGAGGGTCCCTCCGCCCTCCTCGCGGGCATCACGAGCTGGGGGGACGGCTGCGGGCTCGCCGGCTACCCGGGCGTCTACACCCGGGTGACCGCGTATGTCGACTGGGTCTCCGCGCAGACCGGCATCACCGCCACCCCGGCTACCCCCGTCGTCGAGACTCCTGCCGTCGACGGTTTCAACGCCCTCGGTCCGACGCGGTTGTTTGATACGCGGTCGGGTTCGTTGGTGGGTAATGGGGGTGAGGGTGGTGCCCCGTTGGTGTTCCGTGTGGGTGGTGTTGCGGGTGTGCCGGTGTCGGGTGTGTCGGCGGTGGCGTTGAACGTGACGGTGACGGGTGGTTCGGCTGGTGGGTATGTGACGGTGTATCCGTGTTCGTCGGGTCGTCCGGTGGCGTCGAATGTGAATTTCTCGGCGGGTGCGACGGTGGCGAATGCGGTGGTGGCGCCGTTTGGTGCGGGGGAGTTGTGTTTCTACGTGTCGGGGGCGACGCACCTCATCGCCGACGTCTCCGGCTATCTCACGCCGGTCTGACACTCACAGCTGCGCGACCGCGTCCAACAGGGCGTTCTCGACGACCTCGGTGAGCGCGGGATGGATGTAGTAGACGTCCTCGGCCATCTGGCGCGCGGTCTGGCCGAACCGCATCCCCTGGATGAGCGGCTGGATCAAGGTGGCGGCCTGCGGTCCCATGATGTGCGCGCCGATGACGAGCCCCGAGCGTCGGTCCACGAGCACCTTCGCGAAGGACGTCTCATCGACGAGCGCCCACCCGTAGGCGGTGCCGCCGAAGTCGCGGCGACCGACGACGTGATCGATGCCCTCGGCGCGGGCCTGCTCCTCGGTGAGCCCGATGGCGGCCACCTGGGGGTGGCTGAACACCGCGCCGGGCACCGGGCCGAGCTCGACCCGGCGGAGGTCCTCGGGGTGGGCGATGTTCCAGAACGCGACCTCGGCCTCGGCGTTGGCGAGGTGCTTCAGCCGGATGTCGTTGGCGACGTCGCCGATGGCCCAGACGTGGGGCACCGAGGTCCGCTGGAACTCGTCGACGACGATGGTCCCGTGGTGGTGGAGTTCCACCCCCGCCCGGTCAGCCTCGAGGAGATCGCTGTTGGGTTCGCGGCCGGTGGCCACCAGCAGCTCGTCGACGACGACCTCGCGACCGTCGCAGTGCACGACGATGCCGTCGGCTCGACGCTCGACGAGGGTGGGGAGGTGGTTGAGGTGGAGGTCGACCCGCTCGGAGAACACCGAGGTGAATCGCTCGGAGACCTCTCGGTCGTGGGCTGACAGCAGGACGTCGGACCGGTTGAACATCGTGACCGATGAGCCGAGCCCGGCGAACACGTGGCCCATCTCGGTGGCGATGTATCCGCCGCCGATGATCCCGAGACGCTCGGGGAGGGCCTCCAGCCGCATGATGGAGTCACTGGTGTGGAAGCCGGTCTCGACGAGCCCGGTGATCGGGGGGACGACCGGTCGTGAACCGACGGCGATGAGGATGTCGTCGCCGGTGATGCGACGTCCGTCGACGTCGAGGGTCGTTCCGTCGACGAAGCAGGCGGTGCCCTCGATCA
>RGGX01000058.1 GCA_010024485.1 Actinomycetota bacterium
GGACCGCCACCGGCAGTCCCGAGGCATCGACCACCGGCAGGTGCCGGAACCTGCCGCATGTCATGCGCTGGCGGGCCTCGGCAAGGCTTTGGTGACGCCCGATCGTGACCACGCGGCGCGTCATGATGTCTGCCACGAGGGTCTCGGCGGTGCGCCGCCCGGCGGCAATGCAGCGCCGGATCACGTCGCGTTCGCTCAGGATGCCGCACAGCCGCCCCTCGCGGGTGACCGCCAGCGCGCCGACACCCAGCAGGTCCAGACGCGCGCAGGCCTCGGTGACCGTGGCCCCGGGCGAGATCGAGACCAGAGCGCGGCCGCGCAGCACCTCGTCAATCGTTTTGATCATTGTGAAATCCTCCCTTGAAATATCCCCGATCTTAGCCGGTGCCGGGCATTTCGGCAGTCAGCAATTCCTGACCCGGCAGGCCCCGCGCCTGCCCGGGGCGCGCGCGCTGCCGCAGCGCTTGACAGAACCGGTTGCGGGCGCCGCGGATCAGTCTAGGGTCGGATGCGACCCGCAGCCTGCCGACGCCCGCGCGGACCGCCAACCAAGACGGAGCATGACACAGATGAAAACCCTGTCAGGTGACGCAGTTTTTCCCTTTGCCTTTGGCGCGATGCAATTCGGCGCCCGCGCCGACGCCATGCACGACGCCGGTCTCGAACGACCGGGCACCATGGCCGCCGTCCTCGGGCTCGACGACGACAAGGTCGAGGTCGCCTGCAACCTCGCCGACGACGAGGTCTGGGTCGCCAACTTCAACGCCCCCGGACAGGTCGTCATCGCCGGCTCCCCCGACGGCGTGGCCTCGGCCGGCGCCCATGCCAAGGAGCTCGGCGCCAAGAAGGTCATGCCGCTACAGGTGTCCGGTGCCTTCCACACCCCGTTCATGGTGTCGGCCCGCGACCGCCTCCGCGATGCGATCGCCGTCGCCGCCATCCGCAGCAGCGACCTGCCGATCGTCTCGAACGTCGACTCCCAGGCGCACGACGCCGCCGACGACTGGACCAGCCTGCTGTCGGCCCAGCTGACGAGCCCCGTCCGGTGGAAGCACGGGCTCCTCGCCATGTCGCAGATGGGCGTCACCTCCTTCGCCGAACTCGGGCCCGGCGGCGTCCTCACCGGGATGGCGAAACGGACCCTCGACGACATCCACACCATCGCCGTCGCCACCCCCGATGACCTCGACCGATTCGTCGAATGGGTGGCCGGCACCGCGCCGCCCGCCCCGGCCCCCGATCACGAGGGCGAGCACCTGTATCTCGCCGAGCGGTTCGTGGGGTCACCGACGGCACCGCCATCGAGGTGGGCGCGATCCTCGGACACGTCGGTGACGACGAGGTCCGCTCCCCGTTCGCCGGGGTCTTCCAGTCCTACATCGCCGCCGACACCGAGCGCGTCGCCCCACGGCAGCCCATCGCCTGGCTCCGCACCTCATGATCGACCAGCCCGCAACGGGCGCCACAGGAGGTCTCTGACATGCCCGCCACACGACCCGGCGCCACCGGCGCCGTCATCTCCGGCTGGGGAACCGCCCTCCCCGAGAAGGTGGTCACCAACCACGACCTCGAGAAGACCCTCGACACCAGCGACGAGTGGATCGTCGCTCGCACCGGGATCTCCGAACGGCGGATCGGCGGCACGACCGCCTCGCTCTCGGTCGAGTCGGGACAGGCGGCCCTCGACATGGCCGGACTCACCCCCGACCGGATCGACGCCCTCGTGGTCGCGACCACCACCCCCGACCGACAGTGGGGCACGGCGTCGATCGTCCAGCGCGAACTCGGACTCACCTGCGGGGCCTACGAACTGAACGCCGCCTGCTCGGGTTTCGTCTACGGGCTCGTCAACGCCCACGGGCTGATCGCCATGGGCGCCGAACGGGTCCTGCTCGTCGGCACCGACACCCTGTCGAGGATCACCGACTGGAACGACCGCGGCACCGCGCCGCTGTTCGCCGACGGGTCCGGAGCCGTCGTGCTCGAGTCCACACCGCACGGAGGTCAACTGCTCGGCTGGGACTTCGACGCCGACGGGACGGCCAGCGAACTGCTGTGGGCCGAGGTCGGCGGCACCGTCAACATGGACGGCAAGGAGGTCTTCCGACGGGCCGTCCGCATCATGGTCGACTCCGCCGAGAAGTCGATGCGCCACGCCGGGGTCACCGGCGACGACATCACCATGATCGTCCCCCACCAGGCCAACATCCGGATCATCCAGGCCGCCTGCGAACGGCTCGAGGTACCGCTCGACCGGGCCTCCGTCGTGATCGACCGAACCGGCAACACCTCCTCGGCATCGATCCCGCTCGCCATGGCGGCAGCGCTCGACGACGGCCGGATCGACCACGGTGACCTCGTGCTCCTCGTCGGATTCGGCGGCGGCATGACCGCAGCGAGCGCCGTCCTGCGATGGGGCGGCGAGAAGGGAGCATCGACATGAGCGACACCGGCCGGATCGTCCTCGTCACCGGAGGATCCCGAGGCATCGGCCTCGCCGTCGCCCATCGGTTCGCCGCAGCCGGCGACCGGGTGGCGGTCACCTACAACTCCTCTCCTCCCCCCGACGGGCTGTTCGGCGTGCGCTGCGATGTGACATCCGCCGACGACGTCGACCGCGCCTTCTCCGAGATCGAGGAGCACTTCGGCGGGGCGGTCCAGGTCCTCGTGTCGAACGCCGGCATCACCCGCGACGGGCTGCTGCTGCGGATGGGAGAGGACGACTTCACCTCAGTGATCGACGCCAACCTGACCGCCGCCTACCGGGTGAGCAAGCGCGCGGTGCAACAGATGCTGCGGGCCCGCTCAGGACGGATCATCCTCGTGTCCTCGGTGGTCGGGCTCCTCGGCGCCGCCGGTCAGGCGAACTACGCCTCATCCAAGGCCGGACTCGTCGGGCTGGCGCGATCCCTCGCCCGCGAACTCGGCTCGCGATCGATCACCGTGAACGTGGTGGCCCCCGGACCGGTCGCCACCGACATGACCGCCGCCCTCGGCGAGGACCGACTCAGCGAGATCACCGCCTCGGTCCCGCTCGCGCGGATGGCCGAACCCGACGAGATCGCCGGAGTGGTGGAATTCCTCGCCTCTCCCGACGCCGCGTACATCACCGGCGCCGTGATCCCCGTCGACGGCGGACTCGGAATGGGGCACTGAGCGTCCCGTCCCGGACCGCTCCCACTACGTACACTCAGGGACGACCAACTCGATCGCGGACGCCGCGACACGACAAGGAGACGACATGGATCAGGAACTTTTCGCCCGCTTCAAGAAGTGCGCCGTCGAGGTGCTCTCGGTCTCGGATGACCAGGTCACCGAGGATGCGAAGTTCGGCGATGACCTCGACGCCGACAGCCTCGACCTGGTCGAGCTGGTGATGGCCCTCGAGGAGGAGTTCGGCATCGAGGTTCCCGAAGAGGACCTCGAGGGGATCGAGACCGTCGGCCAGGCCTTCGCTCTCGTCACCAACAAGCTCTGAGATGATCGGGACCGGACGGCGCGTCGCCGTCACGGGACTCGGGGTCGTCGCACCCTGCGGCATCGGACGCGAGGCGTTCTGGCAGGGTCTCCTCGGCCCCGGCCTCGTCGACGCCGGGCGCCTCACCACCATCGAGGACTGGGATCCGAGCCCCTGGTACGACTCGCCCAAGGACGCCCGACGGGCCGACCGGAGCGAGCAGTACGCGATCGCCGCCGCCACCGAGGCCCTCGAGCAGTCCGGGCGACCGGCCGCCGACCCCTCCCGCATCGGCACCATCTTCGGCACCGGGGTCGGGGGAATCCACACCCTCGAGGAGCAGATCGTGGTGCGCCTCGACAAGGGTGAGCGCCGCGTCTCGCCCTTCCTCGTGCCCATGATGATGGCGAACGCTCCCGGAGCGAACGTCTCCATGCGCTTCGACCTGCGCGGGCCGAACGAGACGATCTCGACCGCCTGCGCAGCCGGGACCCACGCCCTCGGCTACGCCGCCCGACTGATCTCCTGGGGCCTCGCCGACGCCGTGGTCGCCGGCGGCACCGAGTACGCCGGGACCCCGACCTCGCTCGCGAGCTTCGGCAACATGACCGCCCTGTCATCCACGGGAACCAGCCGACCCTTCGACGCCGAACGCGACGGATTCGTCATGGGCGAGGGCGCGGCCGTCATGGTGCTCGAGGAGTGGGAGGCCGCCACGTCGAGAGGGGCAACCATCATCGGCGAGATCCTCGGCGCCGCCTCCAACGCCGATGCCCACCACATCACCGCGCCGTCGCCGGGCGGTGTCGGCGCGATCCAGTGCATGCAGCTCGCCCTCACCGACGCGGGTCTCGAACCGGCTGAGATCCGTCAGGTCAACGCCCACGGCACCTCCACCCCGCTCAACGACGCCGCCGAAGCCGCCGCTGTCTCCGAGATCTTCGGCGAGCGCGCCGTTCCGGTCGTGTCCACCAAGGGCGTCACCGGACACGCGCTCGGTGCAGCCGGTGCCCTCGAGGCCGCCGCGGTCCTGCTGTCGATGGAGCATCGCCTCATCCCGCCGACCGCGAACACCACGAACGTCGACCCCGAGATGACCGTCGACGTCGTCACCGGATCCGCCCGGCCATGGGAACCCGGCCCGACGATGTCGAACAACTTCGGTTTCGGCGGCCACAACGGCTCGATCATCATCGGCCCCGGCTGACCCCGGACCCGCGCCGGGTCACCGGCTCAGGCGATCACGAACATCAGGTCGCACTCAGTCGCGACCTCGCCACCGACGAGGGCCCGGCCCGAGCCCCGCCCGGCGCGAGCCGCCAGACGCGTCATCGAGCACTCGAGCACCAACTCGTCGCCGGGAACCACCTGACGGCGGAACCTGGCCTTGTCGATACCCCCGAAGAGCGGCAGACGCCCGGCGAATCGCTCATCGGAGAGAACCGCGAGGGCCCCCACCTGCGCGATCGCCTCGCACATGAGCACACCGGGCAACGTCGGACGGCCCGGGAAGTGGCCGGGGAAGAACCACTCGTCGCCGGTCAACCGCCACACGCCACGGGCCGACTCCCCGGGCGCGATCTCGAGGATCTCGTCGACGAACAGGAACGGCGGTCGATGTGGGAGGAGGTCCTCAGGGCTCACGCGGCGACACTAGCGAGTCGACCTCAGGCGTCGATGGCCGCGCGGACCTCAGCCACATAGCGCCCCACCTCATCGGGGCCCGACTCGATCAGTCGGCGCACCATGGACGCCCCCTGGATCACACCGTCGGCCACCCGACACGCGGTCGCCGCCTGCTCGGCGTTCGACACACCGACACCGACGAGCACCGGAAGCTCGGTGAGCGGAAGCAGGCGACCGGCGAGATCCGTCGCGGTGGCCGCGAGCGACTCGCGCTCCCCGGTGACGCCGAGGAGACCGACCGAGTAGACGAAACCCCGCGAACGCGCGACGATCCGCGGCAGGCGATCATCGGGGGCGGTCGGCGCCGCGAGCATGACCGTCGCCACACCCGCCGTGTCGGCAGCCTCGCACCAGTCACCCGACTCCTCGAGCGGCAGATCCGGAAGGATGCACCCGGTGACCCCCGCCGCGGCCAGACGCTCCGCGAACCGGTGGGCCCCATCGTGGTGCACCACGTTGAAGTAGGTCATGACGGCGAGCGGGATGTCGACGTCGAGGCGTGGGACCTCCTCGAGCACCGACTGAGGAGTGGTGCCGGCCTCGAGCGCCGCCTGCGATGCCTGCTGGATCACCGGGCCGTCCATCACCGGATCAGAGAACGGGATACCGATCTCGACGGCGTCAGCACCGTTCGCCGCGCAGGCCCGGATGGCGTCCTGCCAGCCCGGGTAGCCGCCGGTGATGTACGGCACGAGGATCTTGCGACCCGCCTCCTTGCACCCTCTCAGATGCGACTCGAGCCCCATGGATCAGCCGAGACGGTCCTTCAGGACATCCATCATCTGACCGACGTCCTTGTCACCACGGCCACTCATGTTGACGAGCACCGTCTGACCACTCAACTGCGGGGCCTCCCGGATCACCCAGGCGATCGCGTGCGCCGGTTCGAGCGCGGGGATGATGCCCTCGGTGCGACTGAGGGCCTGGAACGCCTCGATCACCTCAGCATCGGTGACGTTGGGGTACTCCGCCCGACCGACCGCCGCCAGATGCGAGTGCTCGGGGCCGACACCCGGATAGTCGAGGCCGGCGGAGATCGAGTGCGCCTCCTCCACCTGACCGAACTCGTCCTGCATCAAGAAGCTGCGCATCCCGTGGACCACACCCGGCACACCCCGCGACACCGCGGCGCCACCGGCGGGCTCCACACCGACCAGCCGACTCCTGGTGTCGACGAAACCCGAGAAGATCCCGATGGCGTTCGAACCGCCACCCACACAGGCCACCACCAGATCGGGATCGTCGTCGGCAATGGCACGGAACTGCGTCCGCGCCTCCTCGCCGATGACCCGATGGAACTGGCGCACCATGAACGGATACGGGTGCGGGCCCATCACCGAGCCGAGGCAGTAGTGCGTGTCGCCGACCGTCGCCACCCAGTCGCGCATCGCCTCGTTGACCGCGTCCTTCAGGGTGCGGCTGCCACTGTGGACCGCCTCGACCTCAGCACCGAGCAGACGCATCCGGAACACGTTGAGGGCCTGACGCTCGACGTCGACCGCGCCCATGTACACCTTGCACTCCATACCGAGCAGCGCTGCCGCCGTCGCGCTCGCCACACCGTGCTGGCCGGCGCCGGTCTCGGCGACGAGACGGGTCTTGCCCATCCGCTTGGCGAGCAGGGCCTGGCCGATCACGTTGTTGATCTTGTGCGACCCGGTGTGGTTCAGATCCTCGCGCTTCAGGAACAGCCGAAGGCCGAGATCGGCGCCGAGACGATGACACTCAGAGAGACCCGAGGGCCGCCCCCCGTAGTCGCGCAGCACCCCGTCGAGCTCAGCCCTCCACTCCGGGTCGTTCCACGCATCGAGGAACGCGGCCTCCAACTCCTGACAGGCGGGCACGAGCGTCTCGGGGACGAAACGCCCACCGAACTCGCCGAAACGGCCCGAGTCGTCGGGCTGGCCCATCAACGACGGCGTGTCGGTGGTGATCGTCATTCGTCCTCCCAGTCGTAGGGAACCTCATCGAGTGGCGGAAGATCGGTCTCCTCGACCGGGGGGGCCGCCGCTCGCGCGTTCGAGATGAATCTTCTCACCTTCACCGGATCCTTGCGACCCGGAGCCGCCTCAACCCCGGAGGAGACATCCACCCCCCAGGGCCGGACCGCGCGGATGCCGTCCGCCACATTCTCGGGGTCGAGACCCCCAGCGAGAATCAGTCGCACCGAGTCGGGCACCTCGGAGGCGAGGTGCCAGTCGAACACCTTCCCGCTGCCCGGCGCGGGGGCGTCCACCAGCACCAGGTCGGTGTGGTAGCGGTCGGCCCGGGTCAGGTGGTCCGAATCGGCCCCGAAG
>RGGX01000059.1 GCA_010024485.1 Actinomycetota bacterium
GTCAGTCGTTCCAACATGATGCCGGTGTTGATGATCACCGCGCCGTCCGGCGGAGCGGCATCGACCCAGTCGCCGTCGACCTTGACCTGGAGACCCGGCGCCGTCGCCCGTGGGAGCGCGGTGATCAGGTTGATGTCTCCGTGGGCGCCCGCCCAGACGTGGCCGTCACCGGGCGCGCCATCCATCGACGGATACCGGATGGCTCGGGTCAGGGTCGGCCCGTCCACGACCATGTCGTCGAAGAACGACTCATGGCAGCCGATGCCCTCGGCGATCACTCGCAGGAACCGCTGCTGGAGATCGGCGATCGCCTCGTGGAACCGACCGAGCACCTCGGTGATCCCCGGCACGACCTCCTCGGGAAGGACCTGGTCGGGGTAGGAGCCGGGGAAGCGGCGTCGGAGTGGGTGTCCCGGCGCTGGGGTCACCGACCAGTTGAGCATCTCCTTCCAGTCCGGTCGATCGCTCGACGCGGCCGTCTCCACCAGGAGTCCGGTGTATCCGGTCTGACCGTTCACCCCGGGGACGGTGAAGCGTTGTTTCACCTCGGGTTCGAGCGAGAAGAACTCGGCGAGCATCCCGTAGGCCGTGTCGAGGAGATCGTCGGAGAGATCGTGACTGGTGTAGACGAAACCGGTCTCGAGACTGCGGCGCACCCCGTCGACGACCGCTCGGCGCGGACCTCCGGTGGAGGACTCGAATGCGAGGAGATCGACGTCGAGGATGCCGGACACGGCCAGCACGCTAGCGAGGTCGCGGCCACCACCACCCCGGTGCCGCGACCTCGGTGTGGACCTAGATTCGGGGGGACGTGACGACCGATTGGAAGCCCCTGCTGCGTGACCAGTTCGAACAGCCGTACTGGTCGGAGTTGATGTCCTTCGTCGACGCCGAGCGCGACCGATACCCCGTGTATCCACCGCGCGACGAGGTCTTCGCCGCCCTCCACCACACCTCATTCCAGGAGGCGCAGGTGGTGATACTCGGCCAGGACCCGTATCACGGGGCCGGGCAGGCCCACGGTCTCTGCTTCTCGGTGCGACGCGGTGTGCCGAAACCGCCCTCGGTCGCCAACATCCACCGAGAACTCCATGATGATCTCGGCCTCGACCCTCCCGACCACGGCAATCTCGAGGCTTGGGCCGCCAACGGGGTGCTGCTCCTCAACACGACACTCACGGTCCGCGCCGGGGAGGCGGGCTCGCACCGCGGACGAGGCTGGGAGCGGTTCACCGACCGCGTCATCGAGGTCGTGTCGGGTCGGGACACACCGATCGTCTTCGTCCTCTGGGGTTCCGCCGCGCGCGAGAAGCGGTCGATGATCGACACCTCGAGACACGCGATCGTCGAATCGACTCATCCATCGCCGCTGTCGGCGCACCGAGGGTTCCTCGGTTCTCGTCCGTTCTCGAAGGTCAACTCCGCCCTCATCGAGCGGGGGTCGACACCCATCGACTGGACCCTGTCATGAGTTGGACGCGGATACGGCCGGTTCGGCGGGCGCGTCGACGCTCTCCGGTCATCGACATCGTCGTGCTCGCGAGCCAGGGCTACGCCCGACACCTCGCGAGTCGCAACGCGGCGCTGCTCGCGTACTACGGCTTCCTGACGCTGTTCCCGCTCATCATGGTCGCCACGACCGTCCTCGGGTTCTTCCTGCAGGGCGACCCGGAGCTGCGGACCGAGATCGTCGAGTCGGCCGTCTCCCAGATCCCGGTGCTCGGTGACCAGATCCTCAACCAGTCGGGGCAGATCGGCGGGTCGCTCACCGCGCTCGTCATCGGTCTGGCATCCGGGCTGTGGGGGTCGACCCGGGCCTTCGCCGCCCTGCAGACCGCCCTCGACGACGCCTGGGAGGTCCCCGTCGAGCACCGCCCCAACCTCGTGGTGCGGCGGGTGCGCTCCGTCATCGGGCTGCTCGTCATCGGCGGTGCCCAGATCGCCACCGTCACCCTCACATCCATCGCCGGCTGGGCCGACCTCGGCTCGCTCAGCCGGATCGCGATCGGCCTCGGCGTGCTCGCCGTCAACATCGCGGTCGTCACCACGATGTTCCGCTACCTCTCAGCCGCCGAGGTGAGCTGGACGATGGCCTGGCCGGGCGGGGTGATCAGCGGTGTCGCCTACACCGCGCTCCAGCTCATCGGCACCCAGGTGGTGAGCCGGCTGCTGTCAGGCGCCCACAGCGTCTACGGGGCCTTCGCCTCGGTACTCGCCATCACCGGCTGGCTGCTGATCCACGCCGTGGTCAGCCTCTTCGCGGCCGAGATCAACGCCGCGATCCACGCGCGGCGACTGGTGCCGGTCGAGGAGTCACTCGACGTTCGCGTCGGAGACCACACCCAGCCGGGCTGATTCGGCGCGGTCGACGCTCGAGCGCCCGATCGAGATCACGTGCTCGCCGGCCGGGACGACCCATCCGCCGTCCCACGAGGCGAAGCAGCGCGAGCTCAGAGCGATCGACACGAGGCGCTCGGCCCCGGGTTGGAGGTGGACCTTCTCGAAACCGACGAGTCGCAGACCGTCACCCGTGAGGCCGCCATCGACCGGCTCGTGGCCCGCGTACACCTGCACGACCTCCGAGCCGACCCGGTCACCGGTGTTGGCCACTCGGACCGACACCTCGACCCCAGCGACCGGATCACCCGACACCGACACGGTCTCGACCGAGAACGTCGTGTACGACAGCCCGTGACCGAACCAGAACAGCGGCTCGCGATCCGTGGCGGCGAACCAACGGTGCCCGAGCAGGCGGCCCTCGCCGTAGACCATGCGCCCGTCCACTCCCGGATAGTGAGCCGCGGCCGGTGTCTCATCGAGAGAGCGCGGGAAGGTCACCGGCAGGCGGCCGCCCGGCTCGTCATCGCCGAGGACGACATCGGCGAGAGCCTCCCCGATCGCAGCACCCGGGAACCAGATCTGCATCACCGCGGAGACGTCATCCACCCAGGGCATCGACACCGGCGAGCCGGCGTTCACGACAACGACCGTGTTCGGGTTCACCGCCGCGACCGCCGACACCAACTCGTCCTGGCGACCCGGCAGGGCGATGGCCTCGCGGTCCATGCTCTCGGTCTCCCAGTCGTCGTCGGTGCCGACCACCAGGAGCACGCGATCGACCCCTCTCGCCACCTCGACGGCCTCCGCGACCGGATCGTCGCCAGCCGGAGGTCGCAGCCCGACAGCGAGGGCTCGTATGCCCGGGTGATCATCGATCGGATAATCGATCGCGACGGTCACCTCACGGCCCGCCTCGAGGCGGACCTCCGCGACGCGCTCGGGTGAGCCGAAGTCGAAGAAGGATCCTCCACGGTCGTCCGCCGCGATCTCGAGGGAGGGCTCACCGTCGACCGAGACCGTGCACGCGCCCACCGAGCGCGCGCCGACGGTCCACACGCCGCTCACATCGGGCGTGAACGTCGTCGACATCGACGCACTGAAACGCCTCGTCAAACCCGGAGCCGGCTCCTCCTGCCAGAACGCCGCTGTGGCGGGGAGCGTCGAGGAGAACGTCGCTCCATGCTCGTCCGCGAGGTGAAGTTCGACCTCCCCCCGGATCGGCGGGTGGTAGCGCTCGATCGAGCAACCGGTGACGTGCTCGACCGCGACACCCCGGGTGGTCAGGGTCTCCACGATCGGGGCGAAACGCGCCGGGGTCACCCGAGCGCTCCCGCCCCCCTGGGGCCGGCCCGTCGACGCGTAGGGCCCGATCACCGCCACCGAGCCGACCTCGTCGACCCAGGGCAGTTGGGCGTCCCGGTTGGTGAGCAGCACCGTGCCCGCGACCGCGGCCCGACGCTGCACCTCCCAGGTGACGGGGTCGTCGAGCGTGACCTCGGAGCCGTCGTCGGAGCCGGCTCCGGTCCACGCGGCCAGCGCCGCCACACGATCGATCGCCTCGTCGACGAGATGCTCGCCGACCTCGCCCGCCTCGACCGCGGCCACCAGCGCCTGTCCACGATGCAGGGTCGGCCCGGGCATCTCGATGTCGAGACCGGCCCGCATCGCCTCAACCGTCGAATGGAGTCCGAACCAGTCGGACACAACCACGCCGTCGAAGCCCCACTCGCCCCGGAGCACCGTGCGGAGCAGCCACTCGTGGTCAGCGCAGAACACACCTCCGAGCCGGTTGTAGGCGGTCATGATCGACCGGACCCCTGCCGCCACCGCGCGCTCGAACGGCACGAGATAGAGCTCGCGCAGGGTGCGCTCGTCGATCTCAGCCGAGATCGACATGCGCTCGGACTCGGTGTCGTTGCCGACGAAGTGCTTGATACAGCAGGCGACTCCCTCGCTCTGCACACCATCCACGTAGGCGACCGCGATCTCCGCGGTGAGGAACGGATCCTCACTCATGCACTCGAAGTTGCGGCCTCCGATCGGCGTGCGGTGCAGGTTCACGGTCGGGGCGAGGAGGACCTGTGCCGACTTCGACCGCGCCTCCCGCCCGAGGGCTCGACCCACCTCGCGGATGAGTTCCGGATCGAACGATGCGCCGAGCGCGGTTCCGCACGGGAACGACGCCGAGGCCGGTCCCCGCCAGGACGTGCCGCGCACTCCGGCGGGGCCGTCGGACATGCGGATCGCGGGCACCCCGGCGGAGGCGGGGGTGTGCCACGTGTCGGAGCCCGCCAGGAGCGAGATCCGCTCGGCGAGCGGGGCGGAGTGATCGGCGCTCACCGGGTCTCAACCCTCGACGAGGCCTCGAGCGTGCGATGCACCGGACAACGTCCGCCGATCTCGTGGAGACGTTCGCGCTGGCCCTCATCGAGATCACCGCTCAGGACCACCGCCTTCGTGAACACGTCGATCCCGTCGACGCGCTCGTGATCGACGGTGACCTCCACACGCTGGAGGGGCCACTGCTTCCGATCGGCGTACATGCGGATCGTCATCGAAGTGCATGCGCCGAGCGCCGCGCAGAGCAAACCGTACGGACCGGGGCCGCTGTCGTCCCCGCCGAGCGACTCCGGCTCGTCGGCGACCAGACGATGACCTGCGACCAGAACGTCGTTGGTGAGTCGGCCCGAACCCGACTCGGCGACCACGGCTCGCATCGGCATCCCCGGAAGGTACCAGCGGGCCATTCGGGCCGACAGGGTGGAGCGGGCCGTCAGACTGCGATACTCACCCGCGTGTCCGACCAAGGCGAGCGCCGACCCACAGCGATCAACCCGCTGATCGACGTACTCCACCGCGAGTCGACCGCCGGCGTCCTGCTCGTGATCAGCGCGGTGATCGCCCTCGTGTGGGCCAACTCGCCGTGGTCCGACTCGTACCGCTCGCTCTGGGAGGCGACGATCGGGATCGACCTGAGCCGATGGGGGCTCGAGCTGACCGTCCGCGAGTGGATCAACGACCTCGCCATGGTCCTCTTCTTCTTCGTCGCCGGACTCGAGATCAAGCGCGAGGTCACCCACGGAGAACTCCGCGACCCGCGCCAGGCGGCGCTGCCGATCCTCGCCGCCCTCGGCGGCATGGTCGTACCGGCCGGCATCTACGCCGTGCTGAACAGCGGCGGCGACGGCTCCCACGGTTGGGGCGTGCCGATGGCAACCGACATCGCCATCGTCATGGGGGTCATCGCGCTCATCGGCACGAGGGTGCCGGCCTGGCTGCGACTGTTCCTCCTCGCCCTCGCGATCGTCGACGACATCGGGGCGATCATCGTGATCGCGGTGTTCTACTCCGAGGGGGTGAGCGGGCCCTGGCTCGCTCTGGCGGCGGTGAGCCTCACGGTGGCGCTCGCCATTCGATCCCGAGTCCCCTGGGTCGGCGCGTATCTCGCCCTCGGTGCCGTGTGCTGGATCTCCCTGCACGAGGCCCACATCCATCCGACACTCGCCGGGGTGGCCTTCGGGCTCGCCTCACCGGTGGTGCCGCGAGGAGACCGATCCCTCGTGGACGTGGCCGAGGTGCCATCGGCGCTCAACGCCGAGACGGTCTCGGAGGTGACCCGCCGAGCCCGCGAGAGCGTCTCGGTGGTC
This sequence comes from Actinomycetota bacterium, assembly GCA_010024485.1. Taxonomy (GTDB): domain Bacteria; phylum Actinomycetota; class Acidimicrobiia; order Acidimicrobiales; family Ilumatobacteraceae; genus Casp-actino5. The sequence continues at coordinate 5,988 of RGGX01000059.1, forward strand.
GAGTGGCTCCAGCATCGCCTCCACCCCTGGTCGACGTTCCTGGTGGTGCCGGTGTTCGCTCTCGCCAATGCCGGCGTCGAGATCTCATCCGACCTGGTCGACGATGCCCTGTCCTCCACCGTGACCTGGGGCGTCGTCGCCGGTCTCGTGCTCGGCAAGACGATCGGTATCACCCTCGCCACCCTCCTCGCGGTGGTGACCGGCATCGGGAGACTCCCGCGGGGAGTGACCTGGAGATACGTGATCGGGGCCGGCGCCCTCGGCGGCATCGGCTTCACCGTGTCCCTCTTCGTCACCGAACTCGCCTTCGGCGAGTCGATCCTCGGAGAGGACGCGCGCATCGGGGTACTGGTCGCCTCGCTGCTCGCCGGCATCATCGGCACGCTCATCGTGTGGCCTGGAACCGTCGGCGACAGCGTCGACGACATCGTCGCCGCGAGCCACGCGTCGGAGAGCACCACGTGAGCGTCAGCGAGCGCCTCTTCGTCTACGGCACGTTGCGACCGGGAGACTGCCGGTGGGGGCTCCTCGCTCCCTACGTCTCCGACGACGGGATCGCCGACACCGTGAACGGGACGCTCTACGACACCGGTCTCGACTACCCGGCAGCGGTGTTCGGCGGCGATGGCGTCATCCGTGGCATGCACTTCGGACTCGTCGACGGGACGAGGGAGCAGGCCCTCCGAGAACTCGACATCGAGGAGGAGACCGTCGATGGTCTCTACCGGAGGGTCCGGCTGACGACGGTTTCGGGTGCGGAGGTCTGGGCCTACGAGTACGGCAGCGGACTCGACCTCACCGTGATCCCCTCAGGCGACTGGTTCGACCGGGACTGACGTCCACTCACCACCGACCTCACCGCCACCGCGGGCGAGCGCCCGGTCGGCCCATCGAGACGGTCGAGGTCTGAACTAGTGTGATCGGGCGGACCGCGCGCGCTGCGCGACCGTCGACCCGAACCAGAGAGAGAGGGCCCGTGGGGGACACCGTCGGAAAAGTCGTCGAGACGCTCATCACCATCGTGATCGCGGTCTCGGCCAGCGCGGCCGTCTGGCTCGTCGCCAACCTGATCGTCGCCCAGGGTCGCAACCACTGGACGAGGTTCGCGACCCTCCGCCTCGGCATCGGCGGCCTGCTCTTCGGCATCATCCTGTCCGGTAACCGGATCATCTCGGGATCGGGGTCCATCGAGGTGGCCACCGAGCGCAACGGCGACACCTCGTGGGTCACCACCGGATCCTGGTCTGAGCGCCTCATCGCCTGGATCTGGTTCCCGCTGATCGCGATGCTCGCGTTCGCGGCGGTCGGAGCGCTCATGAGCATGCGCGACTCGCGATCCGAGCGAACCCTTCAGGATCCAGGGA
>RGGX01000060.1 GCA_010024485.1 Actinomycetota bacterium
GCACAACCGCGTCAAGTCGATCGAGGGGGCCGCCGCCCGTCTCCGTGAGCTCGTCCCCGAGGCCCGTATCGCGGTCGCCCATGGACAGATGGACGAGGGAAGCCTCGAGCAGGTGGTCGTCGACTTCTGGGAGGGGCACTACGACGTCCTGGTGTGCACGACGATCATCGAGTCGGGTATCGACATGCCGACGGTGAACACCCTCGTGGTCGAGCGCTCCGATCTGCTCGGGCTCGGTCAGATGCACCAGCTCCGGGGTCGTGTCGGGCGCAGTGGACAGCGGGCCTACGCCTACCTGTTCCATCCCAGGGACCGCACCCTGAGCGAGGAGGCCTACGAACGCCTCAGGACGATCGGCGAGTCGACCGATCTCGGGTCCGGCTTCCGCATCGCCATGCGCGATCTGGAGATCCGCGGGGCGGGCAATCTCCTCGGTGAGTCGCAGTCGGGCCACATCGCCGCGGTCGGCTACGACCTCTACTGCCAGATGGTGACCGAGGCCGTCGCCGAGATGAAGGGTGAGCCGGCTCCGACTCCCCCGACCGTCTCGCTCGACATCCCGACCGACGCCTTCCTGCCGGCGGAGTACGTGACCAAGGAGGAGTTGCGACTCGAGGCGTACCGACGTCTCGCGCAGGTGACCACCGTCGACGAGGTCGCCGACATCCGAGCTGAGTGGGAGGACCGCTACGGGCCGGTGCCCACCGAGGCCGAGATGCTGCTCGTCATCGGCGAGCTGCGCGCGGAGTGCATCCGGTGCGGCATCCCGGAGCTGCAGGTGACCGGCGATCGTCAGCGCGGCCGTCAGGCGCGACTCTCGGGTCTCGAGCTGAAGGCGAGCGAGTCGATGCGCCTGAAGCGGTTGGCGCGCTCGGCGGTGGTCAAGGAGCAGCAGCGCCAGGTGGTGGTCCCGATACCCCGAGACACGACACCGGCCGTGTTCCTCGTCGGCCTGCTCCGCGAGTTGATCACCTCGGCCTGATACCCGGGCGGGCCTCAGTTCATGTAGAGGTTGCGCAGTCCGAGCCCCATGATGAACCAGGACCCGAGGCCGTAGAGCAGCCATTGGCGGTCACGGATGAACGGACTGGAGCGGTAGCTGTAGAGGATGGCGACGGCGATGATCGTCGAGAAGCCGTAGAGGGCGTGCATGTCGTCGAGTTCGAGCGTGGTGCGGTTCACAATCAACACGCCGAGTACGGCCTGGGTGAACACGGTGACCTGGACCGCCAGGGTGATCGGCCAGATGGCGCGATGTCGGAGCGCGGGGGCGAACTGGGCGGCGTTGAACCACAGGCCGAGGGCCGCGTTCGACCAGATCAGCACCCAGGCGTTGAGTTCGTGCCATTCGAGCAGACTCACCCGGTGCACCCGCTCCCGCCGATGATCACGAGCACGTAGTCGTCGTCGGCGATACCGGTGGCCAGTCCCCGCAGGGTCGGCCCGACATAGAAGCTCGGTGGGATGTCGAGGTCGGCGTCGCCCTCGTCGAGGGCCACCGACCCGAACTCCTCCCGGAGACCGGCGATCTGATCGCCGAGTGTCAACCCGCCGGGGGTTCGGAGCCCAACCGGTTCGTCGCCGAGACGGTCGACGAGGCCGTAGGTCCACGAGATGAGGTGCGTGCGGCCGGTGGCGATGTCGGACTCGTCGCCGAAGATCGCCGACAGCACTCCCCACTCGACACGTCTGACGGTGGTTCCTCGGCAGAGATAGAACTCGAGCGGATCCACCCAGCCGCTGTCGTCGGTGGGCGCTCCGAGGATCGAGGAGATGTAGGTGACCACGGTGTCGGGATCCGCGCCGAGCAGCGCCCCTCCGATGCCCTCCGGGCTCAGGATGAGTTCGTCCACACCGAGCGGCGGCGGGATGGTGGTGGTCGGCGGGAGCGTGGTGGCGGTCGTGGTGGGTGCCGCGCTCACCTCGGTCTCCGAGTCCTCCTCGATGGACGGCTGCTCATCAGCAACGGTCGTCTCGGTCGGGGGCGCCTCATCGAGGGCAGGCGCGAGCGGCTCGGCATCGGCGTCGAGGTAGGCGCAGCCCGCGACAGCGGTGAACGCCAGGGTGAGGGCGACCGTTCGGGGATTCGGCACCCCAAGAGCATGCCATCGGGGGTCACCACCCCGGTCGCAGGCCGTTGCCCCTCAGCGGATGAGTGTGTCGGCCTCGCGACCCCGTTCGATGAGTCGGAGCGACCCGGCGGTCACTTCGACGACGGTCACCGAGGTGTTGTCGAGGTGGTCGATGAGCAATCGGTCGTCGCCGAGACAGGCCCCGATGACGGCGTTGATGGCCACGAAGTGGGAGAAGACCACGGTCGGTCGCTCGCAGGCCGTGACGGCCTCGACCACGCGGTCGCGATACTCCGTGTAGCGGTCACCGAGGTCCCCCCAGGTGCCGTTCATCGCGGAGCGCAGCCAACCGGTCCGATCGGCCATGTCGACACCCTCCGGCGATGGGATCTCAGCCACGCGAGGTTCGATGCGGGCCTCGGTGCCCAGGCGACCGGAGAGCGCAGCGGCGGTCTCACGGCACCTCCGCAGCGGGCTGGTCCACACGTCGACGTCGGCGGCCACCTCGGCGACCAGCACGTCGGCCACCCGTTCAGCCTGGTCGAGTCCGAGGGCGTCGAGGCCCGGGTCGCGATCGACGTCCCACCCGGCGGCCGCCCGGCCGTGCCGGACCAGTCGAACGAGGTGGGTCACGCCTGTCGCGCCGCGCCGGACTCGAGGAGTGACACGACGCGCTCGGCGGGGACACCCCAGTCGAGGAGCGCCTCGCGGGTGTGCTGCCCCGGGTGGGCCGGCGGGGAGGCGACCTCGGGCTCGGTGCGGGAGAACCTCGGGGCCGGCGCGGGCTGGACCAGACCAGCCACCTCGGTGAACGTCCCTCGCGCCCGGTTGTGGGGATGCTCCGCCGCTTCGGCCATGGTGAGCACCGGGGCGAAGCAGACGTCGGTGTGCTCGAGGAGCTCGCACCACTCGGCCCGGGTCCGGGAGGCGAAGATCTCCCCGAGTCGCTCCTTGAGCGCGGGCCATGCCGACCGGTCCATCTGGGTGGCGAAGTCGGGGTCATCGGTGAGGTCGAGCAGCCTCAGGAGTTCGGCGTAGAACTGGGGCTCGATCGACCCGATGGAGATGTAGGCATCGTCGGCGCAGCGGTAGACGTCGTAGAAGTGGGCCCCGGTGTCCAAGAGGTTGGTGCCCCGCGAATCGGGATCGTGCACCCCCATCGCGCTGAACGCCCAGAACATCGACATGAGCACGGCCGATCCATCGACCATCGCGGCGTCGATGACCTGACCGGTTCCTGATCGCGCCGCCTCCAGGATGCCGCAGACCACGCCGAAGGCGAGGAGCATGCCGCCGCCGCCGAAGTCTCCGACCATGTTGAGGGGTGGGACCGGACCGGTGTCGACCCGGCCCATGTGGGCGAGCGAGCCGGCGAGGGAGATGTAGTTGATGTCGTGCCCGGCGGCCTGCGCGTAGGGCCCGTCCTGACCCCAGCCGGTCATGCGCCCGAAGACCAGCCGAGGGTTGCGCTCGGTGCACACCTCTGGGCCGATGCCGAGACGCTCCATGACGCCGGGGCGGAACCCCTCGATGAGGGCGTCGGCCTCACCGACCAGGTCGAGCAGGGCCGACACCCCGTCGGGGTGCTTCAGGTCGAGGGCGATGTTGCGGCGCCCCCGCTGCAGGATGTCGAGACCGGGGTCGGTCGCGATCCCCCGCACAGCGGCGGCCCGGTCGACGCGGAGCACGTCGGCCCCCATGTCGGCGAGCATCATCGCCGCGAAGGGACCCGGGCCGATCCCGGCGATCTCGATGATCTTGAGGCCTTGGAGTGGTCCGGCCATGGTGCTGCTCCTCGTGTCGGCTGGTTCGTCGGTATGGATCGGCGGGGTCGTTCCTCAGGGGTTGCGGTCGCTGTGGGCGATAACCGCGTCGACGATTACCGGCCACAGAGGGACCGGAAGGTCGTGGCCCATGTCGTCGAGCATGAGGAGTTCGGCGCCCGGTGTGATCTCAGCGGTCCGCTCCCCTCCCGAGGGGGTGATGAGCGTGTCGTCGGTGCCGTGGATGACGAGCATCGGAACGCGGAGGTCGGCGAGACCCTCGGCTCGGTCACCGCTCGTGAGGATGGCGGCCATCTGCCGGGTGGACCCCTCGGGGTAGAAGGCGCGGTCGTAGGCGGCGGCCGCGAACCGGCGGGCTCGTTCGAGGTCGAAGTGCGCCTTCGACGCCCAGACGGCGTAGTCGGCGGCACCGTCGATGTAGGCCTGTCGGTCCGCGGGTGGGTCGGCGAGCAGCACCGCGAGCGACTCCGCGGTCGGTTCGCCGTAGTCGCGCTCGCCGGTGGTGCTCATGATCGAGGTCGCCGAGGCGATCCGGTCGGGATGGTCGATGGCCATGGCCTGGACGATCATCCCGCCCATCGACACCCCCATGATGTGCGCGCTGTCGATGCCGAGGTGGTCGAGGACTCCGATCCCGTCGGCCGCCATGTCGGAGAGGTCGTAGGGGCAGTCGATCTTCTCGTCGTGGCCGAACAGGAAGATCTCGGTGGCTCGCTCGACGTCGACGGTGATCCCGTCGAGGTGGGTGGAGAGGCCGCAGTCGCGATTGTCGTATCGGATGACGTATCGACCTCTGGAGGCGAGCATCTCGCAGAGGTCCGGGTCCCACGAGATCAACTGGGAGGTGAATCCGGCGACGAGCAGCAGCGCGGGGTCGCTGGGCGATCCGAAGGTGTCGTACTCGATCTCGATCGCGTTGGGGAGGGTCGCGCGCGGCATCACCCCGAGTGTGCCACGGACGCGCCTTCGGATCGGCTTCGGGGGGACCGGTACCGTTGCGCCGTGGACCCCGCCGATCTGCTCGTCGATCTCGATGACGATCAACGTCGCGCGGTCACCTGCGAGTCACGGCTGGTGGCGGTGATCGCGGGCGCCGGGTCGGGCAAAACCCGGGTGCTCACCCGACGTATCGCTCATCGCGTCCTCTCCGATACCGCCGAGGCCGAGCACACCCTCGCCCTCACGTTCACCCGGGAGGCGGCCGGAGAGCTGCGCCGTCGACTCGGCGCGAGCGGGGTCCGCGAGCGCGTGGAGGCCGGCACCTTCCATTCGGTTGCTCTCGGCCTCCTACGTCGGCGCTGGGTCGACACGGGGCGTCCGGTGCCGACGGTGGTCGATGACCGCGCCCGACTGCTTCGCGCCGCCTCGCCACGAACCGACTCACCTGGCGGTGACCGAGGTCGCGCGTCGGCGGTGCTGGAGGAGGTCAACTGGGCGCTCGCGCGGGGCCTCGGATCCGATGACTACCAGCGCGCGGCGCGCGCGGCCGGTCGACGCTCCAGGGTCATGTCGCAGGTGCCCGCGGCACTCGACGCCTACGCCGAGGAGAAGCGCCGGCGCGGTGTGGTCGATCTCGACGACCTGCTGGCCATCCTCGTCCGCGAGTTGGAGGGCGACCGTACGTTCGCCGAGGCCGTGCGGTGGCGGTTCCGTCATCTCCACGTCGACGAGGCCCAGGACCTCAACCCCCTCCAGCACCGTCTCGTGGATGTGCTCCGAGAGGGCAGCGATGACCTGTTCCTCGTCGGTGACCCCTCGCAGGCGATCTACGGCTTCAACGGGACCGATCCCTCCCTGCTCGTGGATGTGGACCGGCGCTTCCCGGGCGTCGAGGTGATCCGCCTCCCGGTGAACCACCGTTCGACCCCGCAGATCGTCGCGGCCGGCAATCACGTGCTCGACACCTCGGGTCAGGGTGCCGGTCTGGTCTCGGCCCGTGAGGATGCCCGACCGCTGAGCCTCACCGCCTACGCGGACGAGAATGCTGAGGCATCGGGGGTCGCGGCCTCGGTGCTCGGCTGCGACCCGGCGGCGATCCGTCGGGGTGAGGTCGCGGTCCTCGCGCGCACCCATCAGGTGGCGGGGCGTGTCGCCGAGGCGCTCGAGTCCCGCGGCATCGTCGTCCGTCGACGCGCCCTGGCGTCGGGCTCGATCGAGCGCCGGCTCCTCGACCGCGCCCAACGCTGTCAGTCGGCCTCCGCTCTCCGCTCCTTCGCCCACGACCTCCTCGACGAGTTCGATACCGATGTCTCCCGCGAGGCGAACTCCGAGGGCGACCGCGCCGCCACCGCTCGGGTCGGCGAGGTACTCGTCGACTTCCTACGCGAGCAGCCCCACGGTGACGGCACGGCGTTGCGGTCGTGGCTCGCCACCGTCGATCCCTTCGGCATCCGCGATGTCTCGGGGGTGGAGGTGCTCACCTTCCATGCCTCGAAGGGGCGGGAATGGCCGACGGTCTTCGTGGTCGGGGTCGAGAAGGGTCTCAGCCCGCATCGGGCCGCCACGACGAATGGCGCGGTGGCTGAGGAGGCGCGCCTGCTCTATGTGGCGCTCACACGCGCGACCGATGTGTGTCACGTCTCGAGGGCGGAGCGGCGAGCCGGTTACCGGCGGCAGCCGTCGCCCTTTCTCGACGGGTTCGAACCGGCATCCGCGCCGATCGCCGAACCACCGGTGCTCCGGACCATTGACGCCGATCGACGACGCGAACGGGACCGGATGGATCGCCTGGTGCTCTGGCGGGAGTCGGCGGCGCGCCGCATCGGGGTCCTCCCGAGCGAGTTCTGTCCCGATGCCGCCCTGCGGAGGATCGCCGAGTCGCAACCGCGCGACGCGGCGGCGCTCGACCGCGCGACGGGCCTCGGCGCGATGACGAGTGAGCGCCTCATCGCCGGCGTGGTCGCCGCCCTCGACGGCTCCGGGTGAGTCGCGTCGGGTTCAGTCGGCGAGTTCGACGATCACCGGCGCGTGGTCGCTCGGTGACTCGCCCTTGCGGGCGTTGCGATCGACGACGCTCCATCGGCAGCGCTCGGCGACACTCGCGGTACCGAGACTGAGGTCGATCCTCATGCCGTGGCCCTTGTGGAAGGAGCCGGATCGGTAGTCCCACCATGAGTAGAGCTCCGCGGCGCTGTGATGCTTCCGGAAGAGGTCGGTGAGGCCCCACTCCGCGAGGGCGGTGAGCCGGTCGCGTTCGGCCGGGGTGACGTGGGTGCCTCCATCGAGCATCGCCGGGTCGAAGACGTCGGCGTCGGTGGGCGCGATGTTGAAGCTGTCTCTTATACA
>RGGX01000007.1 GCA_010024485.1 Actinomycetota bacterium
ACACCGTCGCCTGGGCGACGACCTGACCCGACGGGGCGATGATCTGGGAGTGCGAGAGCGACTCCACACCCTCTTCGACACCTCCCTTGGCCACGCCGACCACCCAGGTGCCGTTCTGGTAGGCCCCCGAGGCCATGACGAGGTTGTTGTGGAATGACTGCAGCGGATTCTGGTCGGGGTCGGGCGCGTAGTGGAGCGGCGTGTTGTAGCCGATGAGGACGAGCTCCACCCCGAGGAGACCGAGCACGCGATATGTCTCGGGCCAGCGACGGTCGTTGCAGAGCGCCATACCGACCACCCCACCGAAGGCGTTATGGACTCCGAACCCGTCCGGGGACTCCTCGAAGTAGCGCCGCTCGAGGTGCTGGAACGGGCGCCAGGGCTCATGCTCGTCGTGGCCCGGGATGTGGACCTTGCGGTATCGGCCGACGATCTCGCCGTCGGCTCCGACCAGGACATAGGTGTTGTACCGATGACCGTCGGCGGTCAGCTCCGCGTACCCCAGACAGAACCCGACACCGAGGGCGCGGGCCTCATCGAACAGCGGTCGGGTCTCGGCTGAGGGCATCTCGCGCTCGTAGAAGCGATCGTGACCGGCGGGATCGTCGGTCCACCAGCGGGGGAAGAACGTGGTGAGCGCGAGCTCGGGGAACACCACCAGGTCGCAACCCCGAGAGGCCCCCTCACGGAGCAGGGCGATGAGCCGCTCGACGACCGCGACCCTCGACTCGTCGCGGGCGATCGGTCCGAGTTGGGCGGCCCCAACATGCACCTCACGGGTCATCAGGAGTCTCCTTCCACCAGATCGAGCATCACGTCGCAGAGCACCTGGCAACCGACGACGAGGTCGTCATCGGAGGTCAGTTCCGCCGGGTTGTGGCTGATACCGCCGATACTCGGCACGAACACCATCCCCGACGGACACATCCGGGCGAGCATCTGGGCATCATGACCCGCCCCCGAGGGCATTCGGCGGACCGCGAGTCCCCGCTCGAGGGCGGCGGACTCCACGAGATCGACCACCCCCTCGTCGAAGATGACCGGGGCGAACCTCGCGAGTTCCTCGGTCTCCACCTCGACCCCATGACGGTCGGCCACACGACCCAACTCGGCGGCGAGGGCCGCCTCAGCGCGCCGCAGCACCTCGTCGTCGGTGTTGCGGAGGTCGACCGTGAAGGTGACCCGGGACGGCACGACATTGACCAGGTTGGGGTGGACCTCGACGCGACCCACCGTGGCGACCTGGGGCGCGCCGAACTCCTCAGCGAGATCGTTCACGAAGACCGCGATCCGCGCCATCGCGGCCGCGGGATCCCGGCGCATCGACATCGGGGTCGTCCCCGCGTGGTTCGACTGTCCGGTGAGGGTCACCCGGGTCCACGAGATGCCCTGCACCCCGGTGACCGCCCCGATCCGCTCCGACTCGCGCTCGAGCACCGGCCCCTGCTCGACATGCAGTTCGACGAAGGCATGCGGGGCCGCACCCGGACAGGGCGCCGGACCGAGGTAGCCGATGCGGTCGAGCTCCTCGCGCACCGTCGGCCCGGGACCACCGGGATCGGCCGCTCGGATGTCGTGCGCCTCCTCGACGGTCAACCCGCCGGCGAAGACGAGGCTCCCCAGCATGTCCGGGGCGAAGCGGGCCCCCTCCTCGTCGGTGAAGAACGCGACGCCGAGCGGTCGCTCGAGCTCGAGTCCAGCGGACAGCACCGTCTCGATCACCTCGAGGCCGGCCAGCACGCCGAGGTTGCCGTCGAAGCGCCCCCCTGTCGCCACCGTGTCGATGTGCGAACCGCACAACACCGGTGCCCGCCCCGAGTGGTGACCGCAGTTCGGGCCCATGACCGCGATGACGTTTCCGATGACGTCGACGGTCACGTCGAGGCCGAGGTCGCGCATCCATCCGACCACCAGATCGCGACCGTCTCGATCGGCGTCGGTCAGGGCCAGACGGGCGCTGCCCCGCTCGCCTCGGCCCCCGGTGATCGCACCGACCTCGGCGAGATCCTCCAGACGTCGGAGGAGACGGCCCCCATCGATGTCGACACGCACGGGCGCAGGTTAGAAGTCGCTTGACAAAGCGTCAAAGCACCGGGTCAGACGAGGTCGACCCACTTCGGCGCGACCTCCCCGGGACTGCGACCGAGGAGAGCGACCGCTTCGGCGACCGTCGACGCCCGGAGCGCCGCTCCCCGATGCCGCTCCTTGAGCAGTCCGGCCGATACCGCGTGGTCGAAGAAGTCGAAGAGTCCTCCGTAGAAGTCAGCGACGTCGAGGAGGACCACCGGATGGGCGTTCAACCCAAGCTGAGTCCAGGTAAGAATCTCGAGCACCTCCTCGAAGGTTCCGAACCCTCCCGGCAGGGCGACGAACCCCGTGGCGAGCTCGGCCATCCGCGCCTTGCGCTCGTGCATCGAGGCGGTCACCTCGAGCGAGGTCAGACGGTGGTGGGCGAGCTCGTGTCGGACCAGATGTTCGGGTATCACCCCGATGACGGTGCCGCCCGCGTCCATCGCCGCGTCCGCCACCAGGCCCATCAGCCCGACGTCACCCCCGCCGTACACCACGGTGCGACCCGCCTCGGCAAGAGCGGTGCCGAGTTCCCGCGCCGCTGCCGCGAAGGACGGATCGGTGCCCTCGGACGAGCCGCAGTAGACCGCCACGGGGCCGGTCGCAGCCCGCTCCTCTCCCACGCGGGTGAGCGTAGGCGGACTACCAGCACAGATCGTGGCGGTCGGCTACCGCTCGGTAGTTTCTCGGCATGGTCAACGCCTCCCCGGACATGCTCGGTGCTGCAGCGGTCATCGACCTCGCGGACTCGGTCATCGGCGCCGGCATCCGGCGCCTCGCCGAGAGCGGGGGCCCCGACGTACATCAGGTCTTCGCCTACGACCTCGCCCACGCGGCCTCGGCCGCCGCGACGGCGCGATCCCTCCTCGACTATGGCGCCAAGGGCGACACCGAGGCCGCGATCACCTGCGCCTTCGCCGCCGACATGGCCCATGACCTCGCCTCGAAGATCCTCGGACGGGAAACTCAATGGGGGATCGAACCCGGAGCTCTCGAGAGCGCCCACGACTTCATCGCGCGGTTCCGCGACCCCGAGTTCGTGTCCTCCCTCGCCTCCTCCCCCGGCCCCCTGCACCTGAGCGACGACATGGACATGGTGCGCGACACCTTCCGGGCATTCGCCGCCGATGTCGTCGAACCCCATGCCGAGCATGTCCACCGGACCAACGGCGACGTCCCCGAGGAGATCATCTCCGGTCTCGCCGAACTCGGTGCGTTCGGATTGAGCGTGCCGAGCGAGTACGGGGGCTACAGCGAGGGTGGCCACGACGAGTACGTCGCGATGGTGGTCGCCACCGAGGAGCTCAGCCGCGCGAGTCTCGGCATCGGCGGATCGCTCATCACCCGCCCCGAGATCCTCACACGCGCGCTCGTCAAGGGCGGGAGCGAGGCGCAGAAGCAGCACTGGCTCCCGAAGCTCGCGGTGGCCGAGGTGATGCCCGCGGTCGCCGTGACCGAGCCGGACTACGGCAGCGATGTCGCGAGCATCAAGGTGACGGCCACACCTGCCCCGGGCCCGTCTGGGGAGCCCGGCTACGTGATCAACGGCGTCAAGACCTGGTGCACCTTCGGGGCCCGCGCCGACGCGCTGGCCCTGCTCGCGCGCACCGACCCCGATCGGTCCAAGACCCATCGCGGACTCAGCCTCTTCATCGTCCCGAAGCCGCGGGGCGAGGCCCACGGATTCGTCTTCTCACAGGAAAGCGTCGAGATCGACGGATCGACGAGGACCGGGCGCATGGAGGGTCGTCCCATCGACACCCTCGGCTACCGCGGGATGCACTCCTACGAGATCGCCCTCGAGGACTGGTGGGTGCCGGCGGAGAACCTCGTCGGCGAGTCCGAGGGCCTCGGCCGCGGCTTCTACTACCAGATGGAGGGCTTCGAGAACGGGCGTCTGCAGACGGCGGCTCGTGCCGTCGGCCTCATGCAGTCGGCCTACGAACTCGCCCTCGAGTACGCAGAGAACCGTCGGGTGTTCGACCACTCGATCATCGACTACCAGCTCACCCAGGCGAAACTCGGCCGCATGGCGGTCGTCATCCAGGCCGCCCGCCAGTTCTCCTACGCGGTCGCCACCCTCATGGGCAAGGGCGAGGGTGCCACCGAGGCCTCGATGGTCAAGGCCTATGTGTGCAAGGCCGCCGAGTGGGTCACCCGTGAGGCGATGCAGATCCACGGCGGCATGGGCTACGCCGAGGAGTACACCGTGAGCCGGCTCTTCGTCGACGCCCGCGTGCTGTCGATCTTCGAGGGTGCCGACGAGACGCTCTGCCTGAAGGTGATCGCCCGGCGGCTCACCGCCGACTGATCAGCCCAGCAACCCGTCGAGCTCGAGGAGCGAACCGATCCGATCGAAGTCGGCGTCGGGGTGATCGTCGAACGGGTCCAGGAGCACCGGGTGCAGTCCGGCGGCGCGAGCCCCGGCCACATCCATCACCACCGAGTCACCGACGTAGAGGATCCGCTCCGGGTCGGTCTCAGGGTGCATCTCGAGCGCGAAGCCGAAGATGCGGGGATCCGGTTTGGCGACGCCGACGACGTGTGAGTCGACGACGATCCGCATCGCGACGTCCTCCCCCGGACCCTCCTGACACACCCCCGAGTGGGAGAGCACCCAGGCGATCTGGCCGGACGCGTTCGACACGACCGACATCGGCACCCCCCGCTCCTCCAGTGCTCGCAGGGCGCGCACCGACTCGGGGATGGCCCAACGCCACAAGGCGGCGGAGCGGGTGTGATCGAGGATGGAGGCGGCGATGAGTCGGAGGTCGGGATCCACGTCGACCGACTCGACGTAGGCGAGGTTGTAGGAGTCCCAGTCGGACTCCGAGGCAGCGGCCCGCGACTTCGCGGCCATACCCGCGTAGTGGGCCCTGCGATGATCGTCGATCTCCGCGGAACCGCCGTAGGCCGCGAGCAGGGGTCCGAGCACCGTCGGGTCCGGGAGCACCAGGACGCCACCCGCGTCGAAGAGCACCGCCTCGAATCGCCCGTCGCTCACGTCGTCGGGCCCCTGAGACGCGCCTCCCGGCCGATTCCTGCCATCGACGGCGAGGGTAACAACGCCACCGCCAACCAAGGGTTACCTTCCCCGTATGGGCCTGTGGAACTGGGTGTTCGGGAAGCATCCTCCGCGACCCGTCGACCCCGAGCGTTCGGTGGAGGCCGCCTGGCTGCCCATGTGGCAGGCCCAGTTGGTGCTGCACGAGCTCTGGGAGCGCGAGATCCCATGCGTCATGAGCGAGGACTTCACCTCCCACCTGCGTTTCGGTGCCCGCGAGCCGATGGCCCGGATCTTCGTCATGGAACCCCGGCTCGCCGAGGCGGAGTCCGTCATCACCGAGGTGACCGGACATCCGCCGAAGCATCTCGGGATGTGAGGCGCTTCGACCGTCACACGAGAGCGGTGACGAATGGACAGTCGGCGCGTGGCCGCGGGCTCTCCACCAGAGTCACACGACCGTCACCCCGGAGCCGCTCGCACACCAGAGTCACGTCGTCGCGATGGGTCTCCTCGGCGTCGATCGCTGGAAGGAGACGGTCGGCGTAACCGGCGGGAAGGAGCGCGCCGAGCGGCACGAGCATCCTCGGCCGGACCGCCACCGAGCCGGTCACCAGCAGCCGTGGCGGGCCGCCACCGGGATCACACAGTGCCGCGACGACCGCGTCGAGACCCCCCGATGCGGGGCGCTGCGCCGACGATGCCTCCAACACCTCCCGGGCGGCGGCGCCCTCATCGACGGCGCCGAGGATCCGACTGGCCGCCCACCACAGCTCCGGCCGGCCCGGAATCCGCTCCAGGAGACGACGCGCCGTCGGGACGGCCTCCGACCCTCCCAGCCCGTACTCGGTGACCAGCACGGCGAACGCCGATGCGGCCTCCCACGGTCGGTCGCCACTCGCCGGATCTCGGGCGATCATCCGGAGGTACTCCAGCGGATGCACGCCGTCACCGTACCGACGGGGCGCGCCCGGCGCCCGACGGTGTTGGGGGCCGCACCCCCGTCATCGCTACGATCGCCCCGTGGCGAATCGACTCCCCGACGATCTGATGCTGCATCCGCTCGGTGCCGAGGCCCGACCGATCAACGAGTGGCTCACCACCTTCCACCTCGCTCCCGTCGTCCTCGACCCCTACACCAACGAGAGCTCGTGGATCCTGAAGACCGCCGTCCGGATCCTGGACGCGCTGCGTGGCGCTGATGCGCGCGTCAACTTCATCGTCACCGCTGAGGCCGAGGACACCCGGAGGTTCCTCGGTCCGGTCGCGGACGATTTCCTGGTGTTCACCGACCCTGATCGAGCGGTTGCCAAGGCGCTCGGAGCCTCCAGCCTCCCCGCCTTCGGCTTCGTGCGCGTCGACGGGTCCGTCGAGGCCCTGACCGAGGGCTGGGATCCCTCCGGATGGCGGACGGTCGCGCGCGCCATCGCCGCCGCCACCTCCTGGAACCCTCCCACGGTCCCCGGTCCGAACGACCCCGCGCCGTTCGCGGGGTCACCGATCGACGGCTGAGCGCCGGTCGACGACTCGACCACCGGTGACGACCCTTCCCGACCTGCCGGTCGTCGCGGAGATCGACCGCATGCGGGCGGCCCTGCGGGAGCGGGGACGGTGCATCCTCGTGGCTCCGCCCGGCGCCGGGAAGACGACCCTCATTCCGATCGCGCTCCTCGACGACCTCCCCGACAACTCGCGCCTCCTCCTGCTCGAACCGCGGAGACTCGCCGCCCGGGCAGCCGCGCGCCGCATGGCCGACCTGCTCGGCGAACGGGTCGGCGCCACGGTGGGTCTCACCACCCGCGACGACCGCATCGTCAGCCGCGACACGCGGATCGAGGTGGTCACCGAGGGAGTCCTGACCCGGCGACTGCAGAACGACCCCGAGCTGCCGGGGGTGGCCGTGGTCATCTTCGACGAGGTCCACGAGCGGAATCTCGCGACCGACCTCGGCCTCGCGCTCACTCTCGACGTGGCGGCCACCATCCGCCCCGACATCAAGATCGTCGCCATGTCCGCCACCGCTGACACCGACCGACTCGGCCGCCTCCTCGACGGCCCTCCTGTGATCACGAGTGAGGGACGTACCCATCCGGTCGAACAGCGTTGGGTGCCGGTGACGGGTGCGACGAGGATCGAGGATGCCGTCGTGTCCACCACGTTGCAGGCACTCGCCGACGAACCCGGGGACGCCCTTGTCTTCCTCCCCGGTATCGCCGAGATCACGCGGGTGGTCGGACGTCTCCGCGAGGCGGTCGGATCCGACATCGATGTCTGGCCCCTCGCCGGGAGCCTCACCGTGGAGGAGCAGGACGCGGCATTGCGACCCTCCGCCGCCGGCCGCCGCCGGGTCGTGGTGTCCACCGATATCGCCGAGACCTCGTTGACCGTCGACGGGGTTCGCATCGTGGTCGACTCCGGTCTGGTGCGCGCGCCACGACATGACGCCGCCACCGGCATGACCCGCCTCACGACGGTGACCACCAGCCGGTCATCAGCGACCCAGCGGGCCGGTCGCGCCGGCCGCCAATCACCGGGCGTCGCCTACGCCCTGTGGAGCCGGATCGAGCACGGCACGCGCCGAGCTCATCCGACCCCGGACATCAGCGAGGTCGATCTGGCCTCGTTCCTCCTCGAGGTGCTCGCCTGGGGTGGTGACGTCGAGTCGATGCGCCTGCTCACACCGCCTCCGGTGGCTGCCATGCGCTCGGCGCGCTCGCTGCTCCTCGATCTCGGGGCCATCACCGACGACGACACGGTCACCGACGCCGGTCGGAGGATGCTCTCCCTTCCCCTGCACCCCCGACTCGCCCGCATGGTCGTGGTGCGACCCGAACCGGTGTCCTGTGTGCTCGCCGCGCTGCTCGACGAGCGCGATCCCCTCCGGGGTCGGCGCGACGACCTTCCGTCGGACCTCGAGACGCGGGTCCGCCTCATCGGCTCCGAGCGGGTCGACCTGCCGACCGGGGTGCGCGTCGACCCGGCGGGGCTCGATCGCATCCGCCGCCGAGCCGCCGATCTCATGCGCCGTGCCGGCATCGACGGTGACCCCTCCGACGTCGATGCTGAGGGCACCGGCAGCTCCCTCATCGAGGCCTACGGGGATCGCGTCGCCATGAGGCGGCGCCCCGGGCAGTTCCAGCTGCGAACTGGCTCAGGGGCATGGTTGCCCGAGTCCGATCCGCTCGCCTCCGAGGAGTTCCTCGTCGCCGCGGACCTCGACGGACGCCGTGACCGCGCCCGCATCCGTCTGGCGGCGACGGTCGGGGCCGATCAGGTCCTGAGGCGCTTCGCCGCAGTTCCGGGCCTCATGACCGAGCGTCGCCAGTTGCGATGGGACCCGGATCGGGACGACCTCGTCGAGTCGGTGGAGCGTCGCCTGGGCTCACTGCGACTCGGCACGACGACCTCGCGGCCCACCCCCGGTGAGGCGACGACAGCCGCCCTGCTCGCTCGGGTCCGAGAGACCGGGTTGGCGGTGCTCCCCTGGGACGGCACCTCGCTCCGACTCCGCGAACGGGTCGATTTCCTCCGTCACCGTCGGGGAACGCCCTGGCCCGACTGGTCCGCGGAGGCACTCATCGAGAACCTCGACGACTGGCTCGCCCCCTATCTCGCCGGCGCCTCCACACGGGACGACCTCGAACGACTCGACCTCACCATGCTCCTCAGAGCGATGCTCCCCTGGCCCGAGGGGGCCGACCTCGACGCCCTCGCCCCGAACGGACTCGACACGCCAGCGGGCACCACGGCCCGGATCGACTACCGCGACGGCCGACCCGTCTGCGCCGTCAGGGTGCAGGACCTCTTCGGGCTGACCGAGCATCCCCTCGCCGACGGCGAGCCCATCGTCCTCGAACTCCTGTCCCCGGCCGACCGTCCCATCCAGGTGACCTCCGACCTCCCCGGCTTCTGGTCGGGGTCCTGGAGCGCGGTCCGGTCCGAGATGGCCGGCCGGTACCCGAAACACCAGTGGCCCGACGACCCGGCGACCGCCCGACCCCACCGGCTGCGCCGCCCGCCGTCAGAGGACGGGCGGGCATGATCCTCGACCTCGACTGGTGGGTCGCCGCCGCCTGCCTCCTCATCATGGCGATCGGTGCCTCGGTGCAGGCCACGATCGGTATCGGCATGGGCATGCTCGCCGCGCCTGTTCTCGGCCTCGCCGATCCGGCCTTCCTTCCCGCCACCATCATGATCTCGGTCCTCCCGCTGTCGACCGGTGTGGCGATGCGCGACTGGGACGCCGTGAACTGGGAGGACGTCCGAACCGCCTTCACCGGTCGAGTACCCGGGATCGCGATCGGCGCGGTGTTCGTGGCCCTGACCGGCCCTCGCGCCGTGGCGGTCGTCGTGGCGCTCTCGGTGCTGACCGCGGTGGCGGCGTCGCTCACCAGCTTCCGGTTCCGGACGACCCGACGCAACCTCCGCATCGCCGGGGTGTTCTCCGGGGTCTTCGGCACCGCTGCCGGCATCGGAGGGCCGCCGATGGCGCTGACCTACCAGCACGAGACCGCTCGGGTCATGCGAGCCACCCTGGCCGTCTACTTCGGATTCGGTTCAGCCCTGTCGATCCTGGCGCTGATGCTCGCAGGCGAGGTCGGGCGTCGACAGATCGAGCTCTCACTCCTGCTGCTCCCTGCGGTCATGGCCGGTCTCGCCCTCTCCCGTCCGGTGATCGCCCGGCTCCCCGAGTCCAAGGTGCGGGCGACGGTGCTGGTCCTCTGCACGATCTCGTCGCTCGCCCTGCTCGTCGAGGCCATCTGAGCGGGCGTCGGCGGCCGATCCCGCGACATAGGGTTGGGATATGCCCTCCGATGACTTCGAGTTCACCGAGCTCCTCCCCCTCGGCGAGGACACCACCGAGTACCGACTGATCTCGACCGAGGGCGTCTCCACCGTCGAGACCTCCGAGGGTCGCTTCCTGCGGGTCGATCCGGAGGCCATCCGACTGCTGACCGCTGAGGCCATGAGGGAGATCGCCCACCACCTCCGCAGCGGGCACCTCGCGCAGCTCCGCGCCATCCTCGACGACCCCGAGGCCAGCGACAACGACCGGTTCGTCGCCCTCGACCTGCTCCGCAACGCGGCGGTCGCGGCCGGAGGTGTGCTGCCCATGTGCCAGGACACCGGCACCGCCATCGTGAAGGCCAAGAAGGGCCAGTGGGTGCTCACCGGAGGTGGTGACGAGCGCGCGATCGCGCGCGGTATCCAGGACACCTACGTCACCAGCAACCTGCGCTACAGCCAGCTCGCGCCGATCACCATGTACGAGGAGCGCAACACCGGGACGAACCTGCCGGCCGAGATCAAGGTGTCTGCGGTCGACGGTGACAGCTACAAGTTCCTGTTCATGGCCAAGGGTGGTGGCAGCGCCAACAAGAGCTTCCTCTACCAGGAGACCAAGGCGCTCCTGAACGAGGCGACGCTCATCCCGTGGGTGTTCGACAAGATGCAGTCCCTCGGCACCTCCGCCTGCCCGCCCTACCACCTCGCGGTCGTCATCGGCGGCACCTCGGCCGAGCTCGCGGTCGAGACGGCCAAGCTCGCCTCGGCCCGTTATCTCGACTCCCTTCCCACCTCGGGCTCTCCACTCGGCCACGGGTTCCGCGATGTCGAGCTCGAGGGCCGCCTCCTCGAGCTCAGCCAGCAGACTGGTATCGGCGCCCAGTTCGGAGGCAAGTACTTCTGCCATGACGTCCGGGTCGTCAGGCTTCCACGCCATGGGGCCTCCTGCCCGGTGGCGATCGCCGTCTCCTGCTCCGCGGACCGGCAGGCCCTCGGCAAGATCACGGCCGACGGGATTTTCCTCGAGCAACTCGAGCACGACCCCGCGCGGTTCCTCCCCGACACCAACGAGGCGGACCTCGACGACTCCGAAGTCGTGCGCATCGACCTCAACCAGCCGATGGCGGAGATCCGGGCGCAACTGTCGACCCTCGAGGTCCGGAGCAGGGTCATGCTCTCAGGGCCCATGGTCGTGGCCCGCGATATCGCCCACGCCCGCATCAAGGAACGCCTCGACGCCGGAGAGCCGATGCCGGACTACCTCGCCGACCACTGCGTCTACTACGCCGGCCCCGCCAAGACCCCCGAGGGTCTGCCGTCCGGTTCGTTCGGCCCGACGACGGCCGGCCGTATGGACTCCTACGTCGAACAGTTCCAGGCAGCCGGCGGTTCGTTCGTCATGCTCGCCAAGGGGAACCGTTCCCGCCAGGTCACCGACGCCTGCCGGGCCCACGGCGGCTTCTACCTGGGTTCCATCGGCGGTCCCGCCGCCCGCCTCGCCGAGGAGAACATCACCTCGGTCGAGGTCCTCGAATACCCCGAACTCGGCATGGAGGCCGTGTGGAAGATCGAGGTCCGCGACTTCCCCGCCTTCATCGTGGTCGACGACAAGGGCAACGACTTCTACGAGCAGGTCCGTCTCGAGGCGGCGACCCGACCCACAGGCGTGCGCATCGGCTGAGCCCTCAGGCAAGGGCGACGAGCTCGAGCCACTCCTGCGAGAAGTAGTCGACCTGACCGTCCGGGAGGAGCAGCACCTTCGTCGGGGCCAGGCGTTCGACGAACTCGGTGTCGTGACTCACCAGGATCACCGTCCCCGGCCACGGTTCGAGCGCCTCGGCGACCGCGGTCCTCGAGGCCGGGTCGAGGTTGTTCGTCGGCTCGTCGAGCAACAGGAGGTTGTTGCGACCCGACATGAGCATCGCGAGGGCGAGCTTGGTCTTCTCCCCTCCCGACAGGGTTCCCGCTCGCTGGAGCACCTTGTCACCCGAGAGACCGAACATGCCGAGGAGCCCTCGGAGGTCGGTCTCGGTGAGCGCGGTCCCCGAGGTCAACGCTCGACGCATGTTCTCGAGCAGTGAGGCATCGCTGTCGAGGTTGTCATGCTCCTGGGCGTAGTAGCCGGCGACGACGCGGTGTCCCCAGTCGATCTCGCCGAGATCGGCGTCGGTCTCCCCGGCGAGGATCCGGAGCAGGCTCGTCTTGCCCGCCCCGTTGAGCCCGAGCACCAGGAGACGCTCACCCCGACCGATGTCGAAGCCGACATCCTCGAAGACCGCCGGCCCCCCGTAACCCTTGCAGAGCCCCGCCACGCGGAGTGAGGTCACCCCACTCGACGGAGGGTCGGGGAACCGCACCCGCAGCGACTTCGGGCCGTCGACCGCGCGGACGCGATCGCCCTCGAGACGCGCGATACGTCGCTCCATGTTGTGCGCCATCGCGGCCTTCGTCGCCTTCGCCCCGAACCGGTCGACCACCCGCTGCATCCGCGCGATCTCGCGCTCCTGTTGTGCTGCGGTGCGGGCGCGGCGCCGCTCATCCTCCGCTCTCGCCGCGACGTACTGCGAGTAGGTGCCGCGGTACTCGACGACCTCCCCGGTATCGGCCTCGCCCGGGCGGTCGAGGTGCAGCACACGGGTGATGGCCTCGTCGAGCAACTCCAGATCGTGACTGATCACCAGCAGCGCGCCACGGAAACCACGGAGGAAGCCGAGCAGCCATTCCTTGGCGTCGATGTCGAGGTGGTTGGTCGGCTCGTCGAGGCACAGCACCTCCGAGCCGGCGAAGAGGATCCGCGCCAGTTCAACGCGTCGACGCTCCCCTCCCGACAGGACCCCGATCGGCAGTTCGAGCCGGGCATCGGGCACTCCGAGACCGGCTGCGATCGAGCGCGCCTCGCCCTCAGCCGCGTACCCCCCGGCGGAGGCGAAGACCTCCTCGGCTCGCGAGAACCGACGCACCGCGTCGTCCGACGGCGACTCCTCCATCGCGATCCGGAGTTTCTCGATCCGCTCCAGTTGCTCATCGATGGCGCGGCCCGACAGCACGTGGGAGATCGCCCGCCGAGAGTCCAACTCGGCTGAGATCCTCGGGTCCTGTGGGAGGTAGCCGAACGCCCCGCGCCGGATCACCCGACCGGCGGTCGGCTCGGCCTCGCCGCCCAGCACCTTGAACAGCGAGGTCTTGCCAGCGCCGTTGCGTCCGACGATCCCCACCTTGTCGCGCGGCATTACGGTGAAGCTCGCGCCCTCGACCACGGTCCGACCTCCGACCTCGACGGAGAGCGACTGGGCCTGGAGCACGGGAAGAGGCTACGAGCGCGTGAGCGACCGGGTTCGCTTCACTCGGTGACGATCGTCGGGAGGACGTCGTCGGTGAAGGTGGTCGGCAGGCACTCCCCCTCGAGGCGCCCGGGGGCCTCGCCGAGCACGAGGGCGACCTCGGCGACGATGCGCGTGCGACCGGCACCGGTCAGATGGATGCCGTCAGCGCCGACCAGTCGGGGTTCGGCGTCGGTCATGTCCGCCCAGTCGAGGAGGTAGACATCGGGATCGCCGTCGGCCACCGACCGGATGATGTCGTTGACGACCGCGCGGGTCTCGGCGAACTCGCTCACGGTCAGCACCAGTACCGGGCGGGGCGCGAGCCGCGAGATGATCTCCCGGAGTTGATCCTCGTAGTTCAGGTAGTCGCCACGGAAGTTACTCCCGAAGAACACGACGGCCGCGTCCCAGTCGGCCCCGTCGCTCGGCGGGAGCCGCCGGTTGAGCACGCGGAGCCCGAAATCGACGAAGCGACCGGGCTCGGCATCGACCTCGACATCCCAACCGGCCTCATTCAGACGGGGACACATCTCACCGCCGTAACGCTCCGCGGTCGACGCCATGATCGAGTCGCCGAGAACGATCACCCGGTTGCCGTCGACGAAGTCGCCGAACGGGGGGAGTCCGAGATCCGAGGGCCTGATCCCATCGCTGTCCATGACGACCGGTTCAGGTTCCGGCTCGGTGACCACCACGGCCGTCTCCACGGTCACCGGAACGGGCTCAGGCGCGTCGCGATTGACGGGGAGACCGATGTCGCCGGGCAGCTCCCCGACCCCCGCGACCGTGCCGGCGCCGACCGTCACCACCTCCGGGGACGCGGAGGTCGTCGCGCATCCACAGGCCACGAGCGCCCCGATGAAGGCAATGAGCGCGGCCGTCGATGGTCGGGTCCGGGACGGCACTCGACCATTGAACCGCACCGGGCACCCCTCGCCACGGCACCGCCCGCGCGTCGACGGTCGCACCGGTCACACCGAGGGCGGTCGCCCCGCCCGAAGCCGGGTACCGTGACGCCGTGGCGCGACCGTACGACCTGGTCATCATCGGCCTCGGGTCCGCTGGGCTGACCGCGGCCCGCTTCGCCTCCGCCGAGCTCGGCCTCAGGGTTGCCGCGGTCGAGCGGGACCGCGTCGGCGGCGACTGCCTCTGGAGCGGTTGCGTCCCGTCGAAGTCCCTCGCCCACTCGGCTCGCGCCGCCCACGACGCTCGGCGTGCCGTCGAGTTCGGTGTCCGCACCGGGGAGGTCACGGTCGACCTGCCGTCGGTCTGGCGGAGGATCCGCGACGTCCAGGCGGAGATAGCGGCCGGTGACGACTCGCCCGAACGAGTCGCCGATTGGGGGGTCGACCTGCACTGGGGCAGCGCATCGGTGACGGGCGCTCGCACTGTCCGCGTCACCAACGATGACGACACGACCGATCTCGAGACGAGGAACATCCTGATCTGCACCGGCTCTCGCGCGCGGATCCCGCACATCTCGGGGCTGGCCGAGGTCGACTATCTCACCAACGAGACGCTCTTCTCCAACGACACCGCTCCCGCCTCGATCGTCGTGGTCGGCGGCGGTCCCTTCGCCGTCGAGAGCGCCCAGGCCCTGAACCGTCTCGGTGTGCAGGTCACCCTCTTCGAGACCCTCCAGCGCCTCCTGTCGCGCGACGAGCCCGAGCTCGCGGATCGACTGGCGCTCGTGCTGCGTCGCGAGGGTGTCGACCTCCGGCTCGGGACGGCGGTGACCGGACTGCGATCCAACAGCGCCGGCGTGACCGTCGAGACCGCCGACGGCGAGACCGAGGCCGCCGCGGTGCTGCTCGCCACCGGACGCACCGCCAACGTCGAATCCCTCGGTCTCGACCGTCTGGGGATCGCCGCCGGACCCGACGGGATCTCGGTCGACGCGCGCTCGCGCACCATCGTCTCGTCGATCTACGCGGTCGGTGACGTCGCCGCCGGGCGCTCACTGTTCACCCCGTCAGCCGCGCACGATGCGGTGATGGCGGTACGCGACATGTTCCTTCCCGGCCGGGGATCGGCCGCGACCCTCGTCCCGTGGGTCACCTTCACCGATCCACAGCTCGCCCATGTCGGCATGACGGCCGCCGAGGCCCGCGAGCGATTCGGGGATCGCCGAGTGCGGGTCAGCCGCTTCGATCTTGCGGAGACCGACCGCGCCAGAATCGACTCCACCCCCGATGGCATGGTGACGGTCGTGACCGCTCGAGGCAAGGTGGTCGGCGGTCACATCCTCGCTCCCGAGGCCGGGGAGATGATCCAAGAGCTCGCGCTCGCTGTTCGATTCTCCATGTCGATACGCGAACTCGGCGAGATCGCCCACGTCTACCCCACCATGTCCACCGGGATCTCGCAGATGGTCGCCGAGGACGTCTTCGCGCGGATCCGTCGGGTCCGTCGACTCGCCAAGCTCAGCCGTCTGATGGGCTGAGCGTCGGGTCCAGTTCCTCGAAGGTGTCGATCCTGCGGATCGACGGGAAGAGCAGCGCGAACGAGCCCGCGATCGCCACCGTTGCGATCCCTCCCCCGGCGATGGCCCAGGGAACGCCGAGATAGCGGGCCGCCAATCCGCTCTCGAAGGCGCCGAGCTCGTTCGAGGCGCCGATGAAGACGCCCTCGACCCGTCCGAGCTGCTCGGGGGGTGTGACGAGCGGGACGAGCGATCCGCGGATGAACATCGAGACCATGTCGGCGGCTGAGAGCACCGCGAGGGCGAGGAACGCGACCGCGTAGTTGGTGGTGACCCCGAACACGATCGTTCCGAGACCGAACACCGCGACCGAGATCAACAGGATCGGTCCGACCCGTCGTCGGACCGGCCTGATCGCCAGGATCACGGCCATGGAGGCCGCGCCGACCCCGGGGGCCGCGCGCAGCCAGCCGTAGGCGATGTCGCCGACGCCGAGCCGCTCGACCGCGACGATCGGGATGAGCGCGACGGCACCTCCGAAGAGCACGGCGAACAGGTCGAGGCTGATCGCCCCGAGGACGACGGGGGTTCGGCGGATGAACGACAGCCCCTCGAGGGCCAACCGGAGACTGGGTCGCTGCGTGGGATCGGAGCGGTCCGTCGCGACCGCCGCCGTCCCCGGCCGATACTCGATGGCGAGGATCAGGGGGATGGCTCCCGCTGTCAACGCGGTCGCCGCGCCATAGGCCACCTCCGGACCGATGCTGTAGAGCAGTCCGCCGAGGGCTGGACCGAGAATCGCGGTTCCGGTGAAGGTCGCGGTCCACAACGCGACCACTCTCGGCAGATCGGCCGGCTGGACCATCAGTGGCAGCACGGCCCGACGGCTCGGCCCGATCATCGCGTCAGCTGTGCCGATCCCGACGGCGAGGAGGAAGAGCATCCAGACCCGCCCACCGTCACCCAGGCTGAACACGATGAGAACGGCCGCGCAGGCGAGTCGACCCGACAGGAAGAGTCCGGCGACGCGTCGACGGTCGAACCGATCGGCGACATAACCGCTCGGCAGGGCGAGGAGCAGTCCGGGCACGAACTGGGCCAGGCCGATCAAACCGATGTCGAGGGGGTTGCCCGTCAGGTCGTACACCTGCTTGAAGAGCGCGGTGATCAACAGGTTGATCCCGGTCGCGGCGAGGGCCGTCGAGCCCAGGTAGCGACGGACCGGGCGCTGCCGGAGCACGGTCAGCGCGGATGACACCGGCGAGACGCTACCCGGAGCAGGTGCGTCCGAACCGTGTCGGCGCGGTGACGCACACTACGGACGTGTGACGGTTCGGAATCGGTCTCGTTGAGATCGGGAAATACGGGACGCGGGACGGCGCGAGCGGAGTAGGAAGACCTCGTGAGCAACGTGACCCTCGCAGCCGACACCTGGGTGACCCCCGATCGCTCCGAGTCGATCGACCCCGTCGTCGACTGGCCCGCGGTCATCCGACTGGGCCTGACGATGAGCACGACGGCCGGCGCGGCCGCCGCGGTCACCCACTCCTCACTCGACGCTTCGGGACGCGGCGCGCTGGTTCTCGCTGTCATGGCGGTCGGGTTCACCGGTTCCCTGCTGCGCACCGTGCGTCGCTGAACCGGCCACCGGCTGACCCGCTCACCGTTCGCGAACCCGTCGCCGACGCGGGTCGCGTGTCACGATCAGGGGATGGCAGCAAGACCAGTCCTGCTCGTTCACGGCGCGTGGAGTGGCGCGTGGTGCTGGGCGCCCGTCCAGTGCGCCCTCGACCGTCTGGGTGTCGCCTCTCACACCCTCGACCTTCCCGGGCGCGGCGCCTCCCCCTTGCCACTCGGTGACCTCGCCGGAGACGCCGAGAGCGTCGCGGCGGCGGCGCGAGCGCTCGGACCCGACGTCGTCCTCGTCGGCCACTCCTACGGGGGTGCTGTGATCACTGAGGCCGCGGCACTCGCCGAGGTGTCGCATCTCGTGTACATCGCGGCCTTCGCCCTCGACGACGGCGAGAGCGTGAACGGCTTCCTCCGGGCCGCCCCGCGACACCGCGTCGAACTCGCCGACGCGATCCGGCCCGCCGACGAGGTGAGCACGGTCCTGGATCCCGAGATCGCGGGGACGCTCTTCTACCCAGCGGTCTCGGACCTGGAGCGCTCGGCGATGGTCGAACGACAGAGCGCCCAGCTGAACGCGGCCATGGTCCAGCCCGTGTCGGGCTCACCACGCGCGACCACGCCCTCGACGTTCATCCTCTGTCGCAACGACCGCTCCGTCCATCCCGAACACCAGCGGATCCTGGCGGGGCGCTGCGACGAGGTCATCGAGCTCGATCGCGACCACTTCCCGTTCCTCGAGGACGCGGACGAGACGGCTCGCGTCATCGCCCAGACCGCCCGACGATGACGGCGTCCGCGCTCTTCGAGGGCGGCGAGAGCCTGTGGACGCCGACCGATCTGGCCTCGGGCCCGTGGGACCCGGCCCACTGTCACGGTGGACCACCGGCCGCCCTGCTGGCTCGAGCGGTCGAGTGCCATCACGACCACTCCGAGGAGGGCATCGAGTGGCAGGTCGCCCGCATGACGATCGAGTTGCTGCGACCGATCCACGTCGGCCGGACACTGAGCGTCGAGTCGAGGACCGAACGGCCGGGACGCCGAGTGTCCCTGGTGGAGGCCCGTCTGCTCGACGGTGACACCGAGGTGGCCGCGGTCCGCGCCCTGCGGGTTCGGGAGCGCCGAGATGACTTCCCCGACTCGGTCGTTCCGCCCCCCTCGATCACCGTCCCGCCCGAGCTCGCCGACCCGCAGGTGGCCGACTTCACGAGCGAGGCGACGAGCTATGTGCGTGACGCATGCGAGTTCCGCTTCGCCTCCGGCGGCTGGAACACGCTCGGACCCTCCTCGGTGTGGATCCGACTCACCGTGCCGCTCGTCGCCGATGAGGCTGTCTCTCCGCTGCAACGGGTGGCGGCAGCCGCCGACTTCGGCAACGGCGTCTCCGCCGACGTCGACTTCTCCCAGTGGCTCTACATCAACCCGGATCTGACCATCCACCTCGCGCGGCCGCTGCGAGGAGAGTGGGTCGGCCTGCAGGCGCGATCGCACCTCGGAGGCACCGGCACCGGTCTCGCGCATTCGGCCCTGCATGACACCGACGGCACCATCGGCTTGAGCCTGCAGAGCCTCCTGGTCGAGCCGCGCGGTTGACCTCAGGGTCGGGATCGGGCCACGTCGACCACGGCGTCGAGTGACGACGGGTCCTTCAAGGCGCCCCGGCTCGCCACATCGTCGGGGTCAGCCCCGAGCAGGATCCGCTTCACCGGCAACTCCAACTTCTTGCCGCTCAACGTGGTCGGTATGACCTCCAGCCGGTGCATCTCATCGGGGACATGGCGCGGGGAGAGCTGTGACCGCAGCGCCACCCTCACCGACTCGAGCAGCGAGGCATCGACCGTCGACCCCGTTCCGGGGCCCACCACGAACAACACGAGGACTCCGGGGTCATCGCCGGCCTCGGCTTCGAGATGCACGACGAGGGAGTCCTCCACCCCGGCGACGGCCTCCACCACCCGGTAGATCTCCGCCGTCCCGACCCGCACCCCGCCCCGGTTCAGCGTCGCGTCGCTGCGACCCGAGATCACGCATGAGCCCCGGTCGGAGAACGTCACCCAGTCCCCGTGGCGCCACACCCCGGGATAGTGCTCGAAGTAGCTCCCGCGGTAGCGGCTCCCATCCTCGTCGGCCCAGAAACCGACCGGCATCGACGGCATCGGCTCGGTGATGACCAGTTCCCCCTGACCGCCGACGACCGCCCGGCCGTCGTCATCGAAGGCCGCGACCGCGCACCCGAGATAGCGGGCCGGGATCTCGCCGAGCCAGACCGGGGTGAGCGGGCTCCCCCCGACGAACGCCGAGGCCACGTCGGTCCCGCCCGAGATCGGCGAGATCAGAGCGGTTCCCGAGACGTGCTCGTGGATCCAGCGGAACCCCTCCGGAGGGAGCGGTGCCCCCGTGGAGCCGACGGCTCGAATCGCCGAGAGATCGAACTCCTCCGAGGCGCGCAGTCCGGCGCGGGCGCAGGCGGTGAAGAACGGCGCCCCACCGCCGAACCAGGTGACCCGCTCCTCGGCCGCGAGCCCCCACAGGGTGGACGGGCCGTCCGCGTTCGGATCACCGTCGTAGAGCACCAGGGCCGAGCCGTGGAGCAGACCCGACACCAGGTAGTTCCACATCATCCATCCGGTGGTGGTGAACCAGAAGAAGCGGTCCTCGGGACCCATGTCACCGTGCAGACCCTGCACCTTGAGATGCTCGACCAACACCAGACCCTGACCGTGCACGATCGGTTTGGGCAGCCCCGTGGTCCCGGAGGAGTAGAGGACGTAGAGCGGGTGATCGACGGCGAGCCGCGCGAACTCGAGGGGGGCGTCGTCGGCATGCTCGAGGAGCCCCGACCAGTCCAGCACCGGGGCCGCGGCAACCGATCCATCGAGACCGTCACCGAGATATGACACCGACACGACCGCGCTGAGCGACGGCAGACCGGAGCAGATCTCCCGCACCTCGTCGACCCGAGGGACGTCATGGCGTCCGTATCGGTAGCCGTCGACGGCGAGGAGCAGCTTGGGCTCGACTTGGGAGAAGCGGTCGAGCACCGCCCGGACCCCGAACTCGGGCGCGCACGAGGTCCAGATCGCGCCGAGACTGGAGGTGGCGAGGAAGGCCACGATCGCCTCCGGGATGTTCGGCAGGTACGCCGCCACCCGGTCACCGCGTCCGACACCGAGTCCGATGAGCGCCGATCGGGCGCGTCGCACCGACTCGCGGAGCTCGGCACCGGACATCTCGATCCGCTCACGTGACTGCGACCGGGCGATCAGCGCCGGACGGTCGTCGTCGAGCGCCCGGAGGCAGTGCTCGGCGAAACTCACCCGCACCTCGGGGAACCAGGTCGCCCCCGGCATCAGCCGACCATCGAGGACCGGCGTCGTGGAGCCCTCACCGTCGATCTCGAAGAACGACCAGACCGCCGACCAGAACTCCTCCAACCCATCGCCGACGGACCAAGCCCAGAGCGCGTCGTAGTCCTCGAACGAGCACCCGGTCCGTTGCTCGCAGAACCTCAGGAACGCGCCGAGCCGGGTCGCCGACAGCGCATCGGCACTCGGCTCCCACAGCACCTCGGGTTGCGTCATGTCCACGGGCACAGTCTGACCGAGGGCGCGCCCGACGAGGGAACCCACAGGCCCGACTAGGTTCGCCGCATGGGAACGATCACCTTCACGAGCAACGGCGCCGAGGTCTCCGGTTACCTCGCCGAGTCGTCACACGGGTCCGGCCCCGGTGTCATCGTCGTCCAGGAGTGGTGGGGGCTCGACAGCGGCCGACCTGTATCGGGGTGAACTCGCCGGACACACGGAGATGGACCGGGCCGGCGCCCTGATGGCGGCCCTGCCGATGGACCGGGCCGCCGAGGACATGAGCGGCGCGGTCGACCATCTGGCCTCCCTCGACTCCACCACCGGCGACGGTGTGGCCGTGATCGGGTTCTGCATGGGCGGGATGCTCACCTTCGTCCTGGCTTCGCTGCGACCCGATCTCGTCCGAGTGGTGGTGCCCTTCTACGGATTCCCCTCGGGTGACGACCAGCCCGACTACTCGCGGATCTCCGCCGTCGTCCGCGGTCACATGGCCGAGCACGACGACTTCTTTCCCCCCGACGGCGCGGCCGCTCTCGAGGCACGTCTGCGCGAGGTCGGTGTGGACGCCGAACTGCGCGTGCACGCCGGTACCGGACATGCCTTCATGGCCCCGCACGACGCGCTCGGCACCCGCCGAAGCGACCTCGCCGAGGAGATCTGGCCCGAGGTGCACTCGCTGATCCGGGCGACACTGACCGAACGGTGAGCGGGGGTCAGCCCCCCGCGCGGTGGCATCCCTCCAGATGATCGTCGACGAGACCCATCGACTGCATGAGGGCGTACATGGTCGTCGGCCCGACGAACGACCATCCGCGTCGACGCAGATCTCGCGACAACCTCTGGGAGGTCTCGCTCGTGGCCGGAACCGAGGCCATCGCGCGTGGCCGGGGTCGTT